>CAMVDF010000093.1 GCA_947166195.1 uncultured Lachnospiraceae bacterium | reverse complement strand
AGCCGCATGCTGATCTATGATATACATTTTGTCCTGATACTCTATGATCCAGTAGGTCTCAAAGACCTGCCCCACCAGCCTGAAATACGGCTTATTTTCAGGTTTCATGACCTTCAGGTCAAGGCTTTGCTGCACGGGCACGGGCGCAGCCACAAGGATATCATCAACCGGAGCACCGGTTTCCGGCAATGGATCTGCTTTTGAAACAGGATCGGCACCGTATGCTGTTTCCGGTTTCTCCATCAGTACGTCAAAAAAGCTTTCGCAGCTTTCATAAGTGACCTCCTCCCTTCTTTTTGTTTCAAAAGGTTCGGGAGCAGATGCAGGAGGCTCCGGTCTTTTTTGTGAATGTTCTTCCGGCTCGGCTTTGTTTATTAGCTCCGTTTCCGAAAGTGCGCCCGTCACGGCCTTTCTTACAAATTCAAAGAGGACGGTCTTTTCGACAAACCTGACCTCGCTCTTTCTCGGATGTACATTGATATCAAGAAGTGACGGGTCCATCTCTATGACGAGGATGACAAAAGGAAACTTATGCTGCATCAGGTACGGCCTGTATGCCTCCTCAACTGCCTTTTGCAGTATCCTGTCTTTTATCTCATGTCCGTTTACAAAAAAGATCTCATGATCCCTGTTGTTTTTTACAACTATGGGCTTTGCGGCATAGCCTGCAAGCTTTATATGATCACCCTGAGCTTTTACATTCAGGATGCTGCCGGTAGTTTCCCTGCCGAATACCTTGTAGATGTTTTCTATCCTGTTTCCGTTTCCGGTAGTGACCAGCCTGTTTGAGCCGTTCACCACATATTTTACCGAGATCTGCGGATAACAGATGGCCAGATGCTCCACAAAGGCTGTCACATATCCTGCTTCCGTTATGGCAGTGCGCAGAAACTTTCTCCTTGCGGGAGTGTGAAAAAACAGGTTTCTGGCAACAAAGGTGGTCCCGTCAGGCGCTCCTATCTCTTCAAAGGAGACCTCCTCTCCCCCGTCTATCCGGTATCTGATCCCCGTCATCTCATCCGCTGTCTTTGTCACAAGTTCCACCTGACATACCGATGCGATGGAAGAAAGAGCCTCTCCCCGAAAGCCCAGGCTCTTTACCGAAAACAGATCCTCCGCCTTTTCTATCTTGCTGGTGGCATGTGAAAGGAAAGCATTTCTCACATCCTCCGGTGCTATCCCCGATCCGTTGTCGGTCACTCTCACCATGTCTGTGCCTCCGCCCTTTATCTCTATTGTGAGTGCATCGGCACCGGCATCTATGGCATTTTCCACAAGTTCCTTTACGATGGATAGCGGTCTTTCAATGACCTCACCTGCGGCGATCCTGTTTATGGTATTTTCATCAAGCAGACGGATCTTTCTTTTCATTTCTCTCATTTACCTCTGATTGCAGTTTGTACAGCGTATTTATGGCCTCCATGGGTGTCATATTTGACAGATCCAGCTTTTTGATCTCATCTATCACCACATCATATCCCATGAAATCAAAAAGAGTCATCTGGTTTTCAAGCTCATAGCCGTTTCTTTTTCCGGATCTGCTTTCCGCACGGAACTTCGGCTTTCCGATCTTTTCGGTTATGTCATTGTCGGAAAGCTCATCAACTATGACCTTTGCTCTTTCTATCACGGATTGGGGCACGCCGGCAAGCTTTGCCACCTCAATGCCGTAGGATCTGTCGGCTCCGCCGCGTGTTATCTTTCTGAGGAATACAACCTCATCTCCCCTTTCCTTTACGGCAAAACAGTAATTGTTCACACAGGGGATCTTGCCCTCAAGAGTTGTCAGTTCATGATAATGTGTTGCAAAAAGCGCCTTTCCTCCGCAAAGCTTCACATTGCTGATATGCTCAACCACGGCCCAGGCTATGGCCAGTCCGTCATAGGTTGAAGTTCCCCGGCCTATCTCATCCAGGATGAGCAGACTGTTCTTTGTGGCATTCCTGAGAATATTTGCAACCTCCGTCATTTCAACCATAAAGGTCGACTGTCCGGAGGCCAGATCATCCGAGGCACCGACTCTTGTGAATATCCTATCCGTCACACAGACATCCGCGCTTTTTGCGGGTACAAAGGAGCCTATGGCCGCCATCAAAACTATCAGAGCCGTAAACCTCATGTAGGTGGATTTTCCCGCCATATTCGGTCCTGTTATGATGAGTATCCTGTTGTTTTCATTATCAAGATACACATCATTTGAAACAAAGGAGCCGGAAGGTATCATCTTTTCCACCACCGGATGTCTGCCGTCCTTTATGTTTATGACTCCTTTGGTGTTTATGGACGGTCTGACATATCCTTCATGCTCGGCAACATATGACAGTGAACAAAAGGCATCCAGGTACGATACGGCCTTTGCGCTCTCCCTGATCTTTGAGACCTCACCGGCGATCCTTTTTCTGATCTCATCAAAAAGCTCGTATTCCAGGCTGCACAGTCTCTCCTCGGAATTCAATATGGTATCCTCTATCTTTTTGAGCTCATCCGTGGTAAATCTTTCCGCATTTGTGAGGGTCTGTTTTCTGATATAGTTTTCGGGAACAAGGTTCAGAAAAGAATTTGTGACCTCAAAATAATAACCGAAGACCTTGTTGAACCTTATCCTTAAGTTTTTAATCCCGGTCTTTTCCTTTTGCTCATTTTCAAGCTGCAAAAGCCAGTTTTTTCCCTCGGTCTTTGCTGTCCGGAGTCTGTCTGCCTCCTCATTGTAGCCGGGCTTTATGATACCCCCCTCCTTTAATGCAAGGGGCGGCTCCTCCACCACTGCCCTGTCTATCAGAGTCAGCAGTTCCTTGAAGTCATCTATCCTGTCATCGATCCGTTTCAGCGCCCTGCACTCAAATCCCGACAGGACTTTTTTCACCGGACCCAGCATGGCAAGGGAATTTTTGAGAGCGATGATATCTCTCGGGTTTGCGTTTCCGTAGCTGACCCTGCACATCAGTCTTTCGATATCATAGACCGCTCCCAGATATTCTCTGATCTCATCCCTGTCCATGAGCTTTTCGGAAAGCTCGGATACGGCATCCAGTCTTTCCCCGATCGCAGACGGATCTATAAGAGGCTGTGCCAGAAAGCTTTTGAGCATCCTCGAGCCCATGGCTGTCTTTGTTTTGTCTATGACCCAGAAAAGAGACCCTCTCTTTTCCTTTTCCCTCATGGTCTCCGTAAGTTCAAGATTCCTGCGGCTTGATGAATCGATGGTCATGAAGCTTTCGCCGTTATATACATTTATGTCCGTGATGTTTTTCGGATCGCATTTCTGTGTTTCGGAAAGATAGCTCAAAAGGGCACCGGATGCCACAAGTCCCTGGGGAACATCATCAAGTCCGAGTCCCGCGGTACTCTGAACACCAAAATGCCTCAACAGGATGTTCCTTGCCCCCGTTTCATCAAACACCTGATCCTTCAATGAGTTTACCGGTATATTGAATCTGTCCTTCAATGCCCTGATATCCACTCCGCTCATAAAAAAGGACTGGTTGCAGATGATCTCCTTTGGAGCAAACTTGGAGATCTCATCGACCAGGGATGCGGTCTTTCCGATCTGCGTGACGAGCAGGTCTCCCGTGGTCACATCCGATGTGGCTATGCCGAAGCTGTCACAGATATAGGCTATGCACATGATATAGCTGTTGGAGCCGGAATCCATGTCATAGATATTTGTATTTGTGCCCGGGGTCACGACCCTGATGACATCTCTTTTGACTATGCCCTTTGCATCCTTCGGATCCTCGAGCTGTTCGCAGACAGCAACCTTGCAGCCCTCGGCAACAAGCCGGTCTATATAAGTATCCGCCGCATGAAAAGGGACTCCGCACATGGGAGCCCTTTCAGGCAGTCCGCAGCTTTTTCCCGTGAGTGTCAGCTTGAGTGTCTTTGATACAAAGACCGCATCATCAAAAAACATTTCATAGAAATCTCCGAGCCTGTAAAAAAGGATGCAGTCGGGGTATTGCTCCTTTGTCTGCAGATAGTGCTGCATCATGGGAGAAACGTTTTTTAATGTTTCGCTGTCAAATTCAGCAAGCTTTTCCATATTACCTCTAAAAAAATATTTTAATTTACTCTGCCCGATACAACTTAAAAGATCTTCACAACAGGTCTAATGATTTATCCCTGAAGTGAATGACAGCTCACTACAGGATCAAGGCCAGACCAGATAACTTCTTATATGACATTGACAGGGGAGATGTGGTACGGCACATCTCCCCCGGTTCTTTATCGTTTAATTAATGATCCTGTGATCATTCAAGCACAAACCTTGAAACGATCTCCTTCATCTCGGAAACATAGTTTACTGTCGTATTTGCGATCGTATCGGTTTCCGTGGTGACGGATACGATATCCGTTGTCCTCTGGGCTATATCCGTAACTCCGTGGGCTGCCTCGCCTATGGTCCTGTTGATGCCGTTGATGGAGGACGAAACACCCTCGATGGATCCCGACAGAGTATGTACAGCTCCATTGATGCCCGACATACTTTCCTCAAAGGAACTTGCATCATCCGAGTAGTTCTGCGCAAGCTCGGCAAAGGAGCCGTAGTCTGCAGTGACATCCTTGTCCACAAATGCGATGGCCGGTTCAAGACAGGCTGACATATTGTCGACTGATCTGTGAACCTCTTCCACGATCTCGTTGATACCGGAAACGGTATCCGAGGACTGGTTTGCAAGATGTCCGATCTCCTCGGCAACGACCGCAAAGCCCCTGCCGGCCTCTCCTGCCCTTGCAGCCTCAATGGATGCGTTAAGTGCAAGCAGATTTGTCTGTCCCGCTATGCTCTTGATGGTCTCTGTCAGTTCATTTATCTTGTCCACAGCCTTGCTCTGCTCTATGGCTGCATCAGACTGTGCCTTGACATCGGCAAAGATCTGGGTGGTACGCGAGGATGCCTCGCTCACCTGGGCCTTGATATCCGCAGCCTTCTTTTTCACATCGGAGGCAAGCTTTTCTCCCCTGTTTGAAAGATCGTTGATCTTTTCGGTATTGTCCACCATGGTATCGACGGTACCGTTGATCGTTTCCGTGGTCGCCGAGGTTTCCTGCATGTTGGCAGCCAGTTCTTCGGAGGTTGCGGAGTTGTCAGAGGAATTGTCATTGAGCCTGATGGTGTATTCCTTTAACTGCTTTGCATTTACATCAAGCTCGTCCGCAACGTGATCTATCTGTCTGACGGTCTCACGAAGCGAATGTCTCATGTTTCCGATGGTCCGGGCGATCTGACCCAGCTCGTCGGCACGCAGGACAAGTGTCTCGGAGGCTTTATTATGCGAAAAATCAAGCCTTCCCGTCTGTTCCACCAAATCCACGATATCGCCGATGGGTTTGAGGAATATCCTTGTAAGTACTATCATGATCACCAGCAGAACAACGACAACTATGGACATGATCAGTACAGCCTTGAAGGTTACCGCATTTATCTGTTTGTCTATCTCCTCCTCATCCATGGTTATGATGATGATATTGTCATTGTAAAGCTGAATATAGTAGGCAGCATATTTCATCTTGCCCTTGAATTCATATTCGATGATGCCGGGCTCGGGCCTGACCCCCTGTCCTATCTGCTCCAGAAGCTGCTTTACGGCTGCATTTTCGACAGGCTGGTTTATCTTTTCGGGTGTGGGATGATAGAGCATAATGCCCTCTTTATTGACAAGATAAGCGTAGCTTGAAGGGAAAGCAGCAATCTTGACATCTTCCAGTTCGCTCTTTATTATCGAAGGATTTGCGATGGCCTGTATGACCCTTCCGTCCATCTGCTTTCCGGTGACCTTTATCATGGAGAGCAGGTCGCTCTGGACAGTTTCCTTGTAATTTGCCTTGAACTCCGTCACAAAAACAACATCAGCAGCCAGCCCTGTTACGACCACACAGATAAACACGGCGATGACCACAAGCGTCCCCAGTGACTTGAAACCTTTGAGCTTTGCACCGTTTTGCGCTTCCTTATTCTTTGCCATAATAAGAGAAAACCTCCTTATCATATTTTTTCATGAAAGAAAAAGCCTGTATCCCCCGCCTTTCTTTCATGAAACCACGGTTCCATTATAGTAGAATCCCCTGCATTCATCAAGTCTTACTTTGGCAAAGGATCCTGTGGAAAGCCCTGTATTTTTGAAGTGTACAACATTATTCTGGGATATCCTGCCGGTGAGCATCAAAGGGTCCTTTTCGTTGATCCCCTCGATGAGGACCTCCATTATCCGCCCCTCAAATCTCTTTGCCTGCTCCTTTGATATATCCTGTACCTTTTTAAGCACACGGTCAAAGTATCTTTGTACCGTCTCCTTTTCAAGCTGCCCGTCCATCACCGCAGCCTTTGTTCCCGTCCTTTTTGAGTATTCAAAGGTGAACGCTCCGTCAAATCTTACCCTTTCAATCACATCTATCGTATCCTCCACGTCTTTTTCCTCTTCCGTGGGAAAGCCGGTGATGATGTCAGTGGTGATGGATATATCTGGGATCTTTGTCCTGATGGAATCGGCAAGCCTGAGATAATCATCCTTCGTGTAATGCCTGTTCATAAGTTTGAGAATCCTGTCGGAACCGCTCTGGAGCGGCAGATGGATATGTCTTGCTATGACGGGATTGTCTCTTATCACATCGATCAGCTCCTCTGACAGATCCTTCGGATGTGATGTCATGAAGCGGACTCTTTTTATCCCTTCGACAGCTGCCGCTTCGTCAAGGAGCTTCGCAAAGCTTACACTGTCATCAAGTCCCTTGCCGTAGGAATTGACATTCTGTCCCAAAAGCATTATCTCCACGACGCCGTCGGATGCCAAAGACCTGATCTCTTTTATTATATCCTCTCTCTTCCTGCTCCTCTCTCTCCCTCTGACATAGGGAACGATGCAGTAGGTACAGAAATTGTCGCAGCCGAACATGATGTTCACACCGCTTTTGAAGGGATACTTCCTTCTGGCCGGGAGTTCCTCCACTATCTCATCCGTCTTTTCCCAGATATCTATGACCCTGTCGTTTGTTTCAAGGACGGTGAAAAGGAGCTCGGCAAATTTAAAGATATTGTGAGTGCCGAAGATCAGGTCCACATGCGGATACGAGGTCTTTATCTTTTCGACCACATGCTCCTCCTGCATCATGCAGCCGCAAAGACAGATGAGCAGGTCCGGGTTGTCCTTTTTGTACTGCTTTGCAACCCCCAGTCTCCCGTAGAGCCTTTTGTCGGCATTTTCCCTGACCGTGCAGGTATTGTAGATAATAAGATCGGCCTCCGCTTCGCTTTCGGTCCTGATGTATCCCATGGCTTCAAGCATGCCGGAAAGCTTTTCCGAATCCTTTTCATTCATCTGGCAGCCGAAAACAACAGAGCAGTACTTCAGCCGTCTGCCCTTATTATGCTCTGCCACCTTTTGCATATATTCAAGCTGTCTTTGGTTTTCTTTCATGATATCCTCATCGTTTCCTTTTCGGTTATGACGGCATCCATCCTGATATCCGTTTCGTCACAGGGGATATCTGCTTGATACTGGCATGAAAATGCCGCGCCGCAAAGGAAGCTTTTCCCTTTGTATAGCGGAAGGGTCCTGTCGTAGAAGCCGCCTCCGTAGCCGAGTCTGGTGCCTTTTTTGTCAAATGCGACCATGGGAACGACTATGACGGACGGAACAACATCCGTATCTTCCGTTCCGACCGGTTCAAATATGCCTCTGAAACCCTTTTTTACCTCATCGACGGATGTGACCCTTACAAAGATCATCCTTGTACGGCTCATCACCTTTGGCAGGTAAACATGACCTTTTTTTTCGACGGTTTGAAGGAAAAGTTCTCTTGTAGCCACTTCACTTCGAAAGGATGCATACAAAAACACATCCCCGGCACTTTCATATTCCGGAAGGGACATTATCCTTTCGGCGATGATCTGCGAGTATCTTTCCGCTTCAGCCGGGTCTATGGCATCTCTTTTCTGTATGATCTCAAACCTTATCTCATTTTTATTCATCTTTCAGAAAATCCCCGATGAAAAAATCCTTTGCCTTTGCCGCATGTATCCAGGTTCCCACTTCATTTCCGTCTGCTATCCTGTGTATGTTTCCGAGATCCTTTGCATTTGCTATGACCATCTCAACTCCCGCAGCCGAGGCTATCCTTGCGGCAGCTATCTTTGTGCTCATGCCCCCCGTTCCCACGCTGCTCCCGGTAGATCCTTTTGCATACTGTTCGATGGTATCTCCAAGCTCGGTTATCTCCGGGATGAAGTCTGCTTTCGGATTTACATTGGGGTCATCGGTATAAAGGCCGTCGATATCTGAAAGCAGGATCAGAAGGTCAGCCTCGGTTATGGCCGAAACTATGGCTGAAAGCGTATCATTGTCGCCGAATTCGATCTCATAGGTTGAAAGGGTATCGTTTTCATTGACCACCGGGATCACTCCCAGCTTCATCAGTTCGTCAAAGGTGTTTTTGGCATTGAACCTGTTGAGGTCATCGACCACCGTCCTCTTTGTCATGAGTACCTGGGCCGTCAGCTGGT
>CAMVDF010000092.1 GCA_947166195.1 uncultured Lachnospiraceae bacterium | reverse complement strand
TGGAGGCCATAGACACCATCAGAAAGACCCTGAATGCCATGAAACCCGAGGAGGCTGTCGACAAGCTCATAGATCTTTTCTCACGTACAAGGAACAACCGCGAATTTGTCGAGATGGTAAAAAAGATCAGATTCTATTGATACTTAAAATCTGTTTGAAGGGAGCAGAGGATGAAACCGAAAAGCGAGCCGGAAGACAATAATCCGTTGATCATTTCTTCCCATTTCATGATGGTGATACTCTATACGATCCTGACGGCGGCACTGATCGCGGAAGGCTTTGTGATGGACTGGGAAAAGTGGCCCGACATCCCCATGGCTGCGGGCGTTGTCGGTGTCTGGTATCTGCATATCTTCCGGGTGGCCAGCAACAGACTCAGGGTCTATCTGTGCTCGGCTCTCATGATGGTGGAGTTCTTTTACTACGGAACCCATGAGACGAGTGTCTTTGATCTTGCCATGGTCATATGCATGGTTATCTGTCTCTTTGCAATGACCGGGCTGCATTCTCTGGTGAATCTGTGCCAGATCACTTATTATCTGACAATGGTGTACGGCCTTGTAAAGATGGCTCAAAACGGCACCGTGTTTGACGGTCTGCTCATCTCCAGATCCATGCTTCATTTCGGCGTTGTGACCCTGATGGCGTGGATCGCAAGGAGGATCATCGACAGATGGAGCGAGGTGATCGAGCTTTCAAGGGAAGAGATCGCCATAATAAATGATTCGGCGAAACGTTTAAGCGACCTTATAGCCAATGTCTCACACGAGATCAGGACTCCCATAAATGCCATCCTGGGACTGTGTACCATGCACATTTCGGAGGAAAAAGACAAAAAAAAGCTGTCGGATCTTCAGGCCATGCGCGATGCAGGTGTAAGGATAGGCAGGCAGATAGATGATATCCTTGATTATTCGGAAATAGACAGAAAAGCTCTGGTCAACAACTGTGAGGATTATATGCTTTCCTCGGTCCTCAATGACCTTGTGGGTGAATTTGATTCCATGAGGGACAGGGATATAGAGCTTGTCATAGATGTTGAGGCATCCATTCCTTCCGTCATGAACACGGATGTGAGCAAGCTCAAAAGGATCCTCTATCATCTGATCCAGAACGGCCTGAAGTATACGCAGGAAGGCGGAGTCTATGTGCACATCTCATCCATTCCCCAGGAATACGGCATCAATCTGTATATAGAGGTAAAGGATACCGGGATCGGAATGGACAAGGAGCAGCTTGAAAGGATCTGCGACAGCTTTTACAAGGCTGACTCAGGCAGAAACCGCACCACCGGCGGGCTGGGGCTTGGAATGATGATAGTCCACGGCTTCGTGCGTTCCCTTGGAGGCTTCATGACAATAGACAGCACGCCGGGTGAAGGCACCTCGGTGAGGGTCAGCATACCCAACAGGGTCATAGATCCGGGCGAATGTATGTCGGTCAGTGATAAGGAAGGCGTAAGTCTGGGCGCCTACCTTCATTTTGAAAAATACAACAATCCCCACGTCAGGGAGTTTTACAATTCCATGCTCAAAAACATAGTGACCGGACTGAACCTGCCTCTTCACAGGGTCGACAACACGGATTCACTGCGTGCCCTTGTTGACAGCAAGAAGCTGACGCATCTCTTTGCCGGTGCCGAGGAGTACGAAAGTGCAAAGGACCTCTTGCAGGAGCTTTCAAAGACCATAATGGTAACGGTGGTGGCGAATCCGGAACAGGTGGATCTGCCGGCCGGATCGAAGATAAAGATACTGCCAAAGCCGTTTTACTGTTTCCCCATCATAGGAATATTGAACAGCAGATCGGGGATCGAGGTCGAAGATGACGGGCAGATCAGCTTTCCCGGCGCAAGAGTGCTGGTGGTTGATGACGAGCCCATGAACCTCGTCGTCACCCAGAGCATGCTTTCCCGCTACGGCTGCATGGTCACGACCTGCGGATCGGGACAGGAGGCCGTGGGACTTTGCCGTGACAGGGAGTTTGATGTCATCCTCATGGATCACATGATGCCGGTAATGGACGGCGTTGAAGCCATGAAACTCATACGAAGCGGCCAGACAAAGGGCAGGATCAATACGCCTATCATTGCCTTCACGGCAAATTCCGTCAGTTCCGCCAGAGAGATGTTCCGGAACGCGGGCTTTGATGATTTTCTGGGAAAGCCTTTGGAGAGGCTGGAGCTTGAGCACGTGCTCAAACGGGCACTTCCGGCATCTCTTGTAGTGACAGGGAGCAAAAACACAGAGGTTCCGGAGTATAATAAAAACGAGCCTGAACCGGAGGTTTCAGAGGACAGGGAGGATGAAAACATGGGGATGACCGAAAGACTTGAAAAAGCGGGTGTGGATACGGATCAGGGAAAGCATTTCTGCAATGATGATGAGGAATTCTACGGGATGATCCTTTCCCAGTATGTGGAGGAATCACATGACAAAAAGCGGATCATCAGGGAGTCGCTTGAAACGGGGGATCTGAAGACCTACGCAATTCAGGTCCATTCCATAAAGAGCACTTCAAAGATGATCGGCGCCATGAAGCTTTCGGAATCCGCAAGGCTTTTGGAGGAGGCGGCTGATAATAATGACAGGGACTATATAGACAAAAACCACGCGGATATGCTTGAAGGATATGAAAAGGTGATCGCTGCCATAGGCGATGAAGGACCGGCAGATGCCGGAAGCGGACCTTCAGGTACACATGTGGAAGAGGCTGACGGCTATGAGATCCTTGAATTTTCACCCTCGGGAACGCCGGGGGAAGGAGCTGAGAAATGAATCTTTCCTTCATTGATTTTCTGGATTTCTTCTCTCATTCAAACAATGATGGTGAAATGAAGAAACAGGTGGTTAGCCAGATCTACGGCACTTCGCTCGGGAAAATGAGGCTGATGTCGGCAATTGCCACCCTGATCGGGATGGTAAATTTTGCGGTGACTTTTTCGGCCGGAAGAGCCGGCACGCCGTTTCTGATGCGGTTCAGATACAGCCATGTATTTATTATACTGACAGCACTTTGCACTCTGGCAGTCATAGAGGCTGTGGGGCGTGATCCCGAAAGGTGGGCCGTACGGCTTTCCTGGATTTTGCCGGTTTTTTCGTGTCTGCTGAACGCCGGGATCATTTTGATCACCATAATAAAAGCGTACGCGGATTCTTTTGCGGATCCGTGTCTTTATATTGCAGTCTCACTTGCGATCCCCTTCGGGTTTTTCATGAATCCCGTGATCTACCTCATCATCACCGTCATTTCAGATGCGGTGATGCTGATCATTTATCAGTACATAGCTCATTTGTCTGGAAATCCTGCCACAAATACCGTGGTCGTTGCAGGTGTCCTAATTGCAAGAATGACACTGGCACTGTTTCTTTATTATGTGCAGTTTTCCGGACGAGTCAGGGATATATCAAACGAAAAGCAGCAAAAGGAGATAAGCGACCTGAACAATGCCCAGAACAGATTTTTCTCGAGCATGAGCCATGAGATCAGGACGCCAATCAATACGATCATAGGTCTCAACGAGGCGATACTGAGGGAAGAGGTATCCGATGAGGTTGCGGAGGATGCGGCAAATATCCGTGCCGCGAGCAACATACTGCTGCATCTGATCAATGATATCCTCGATATGTCAAAGATCAGCTCCGGACAGATGAAGCTGACGGAGGCGCCCTATCACCCGGGCAACATGCTGTCTGATCTGGTGAGCATGCTCTGGATCCGCGCAAAGGAAAAGGGACTGGAGTTTCATGTGGAGGTGGCACCGGATATCCCGTCTGAGCTTTTCGGTGATGAGGTCAGGATCAAGCAGATCCTCATCAATGTTCTGAACAATGCGATCAAGTATACAAACGAGGGCTCGGTCACCCTTTCCATACAGTGCTCGGGAATAAATGATAACAAAGCGGACATAGTATATACGGTCACCGATACGGGAATGGGTATCAAAAAGGAGAGCATTCCCTATCTTTTCACGGCCTTCAGACGTGTTGACGAGGATCAGAACAGGTATATCGAGGGAACAGGTCTGGGGCTTTCCATAGTGAAGGAGCTTACGGAACTGATGGGAGGAAGTGTTTCCGTAAACAGTGTTTATACCCAGGGTTCCACCTTCATCATAGAGATACCTCAGATGGTCACCGATGCAAAAGAGATCGGAAACATCGATCTGGAGCAAAAGCACAGCCGGAATCTGTCGGGCAGATACAGCTGCTCCTTTGAGGCGCCGGATGCCAGGATCCTTGCCGTTGACGATACGCCGTCAAATCTCATGGTGGTACAGAAACTCCTGCGCGATACAAAGATTATGATCGATACCGCGGCAAACGGCGAGGAAGCGCTTGAACTGACGCTTGAAAACAGATACGATGTGATCCTCATGGATCATGTGATGCCCGGCATGGACGGTATAGAATGCTTCCACAGGATCAGAAGCCAGACCGGAGGACAGTCAAAGGAGGCAAAGGTCGTTGTGCTGACCGCAAATGCCGGCAGCGATCTGAAGCAGATGTATTATAATGAGGGCTTTGATGCCTATCTGGTAAAGCCTGTCACATCCGCCGAACTTGAAAGGGAGGTGGCGCGTCTTCTGCCCGACGGGATGAAGACCATGATCCACTTTGATGATAATATAATCGAGAACAGTATCCGGTGGATGGATCTGCACAGGAGGAAAAAGCCTGTTGTCATCTCATCGGAAAGCATCGCGGATATACCGAAATCCCTTCTTGATGAGTACGGGATCGAGCTTCTCCTTCACAAGGTCATTACCGAAGAAGGGGTATTTACCGATACGGCCGAGATCGATTCGGATGAACTCCTTGATTATATGAAGGAGGGACATTCTATCAGAACGCATGCCCCGGATGTGAAGGAATGTGAGGAGTTTTTTGCAAAGGTCCTCTCCGGTGCGAACAGCGTGATACACATGAACATCTCTGCCCGCGTGAACAACAGCGGTATCTTTGATGCGGAGGAGGGAGCCAGGGCCTTTACAAATGTGGTGGTTTTTGATACAAGACACCTTTCAAGCGGTGAGGGACTGGTGACTTTGGAGGCCTGCAGGCTTGCCCAGACCGGTCTTTCGGTCGGCGAGATAATAAGGGATATTGAGGTGTTCCGCGAAAAGGTCAGCACCAGCTTCATCGTGGACAATTTTGATTATCTGGCAAAATCCGGTCAGATAAACTTCAGGCTGGCCTCTGTCGGCAAGGCAGTGATGTTCCATCCTGTCCTTGAGATGAAAAAGGGCAGACTGAAGCTTGCCACCTTTTTCATAGGTTCGAAGCTGCATGCCTGGAGCAGATATATCTCGTATACTCTTTCTGATGTATCAAAGATCGACAAGAGCATACTGTTCATCACATATGTGGGACTGACCCAGAAGGATCTGGACTGGATCAGGGCCATCGTTGACAAAAAAGTGAAATTTGAAAAGGTCTATTATCAGAAGGCCTCGCCCACGATTGCAGTCAACTGCGGGCCGGGGACTTTCGGATTGCTGTACAGGAGGATTTAGGCGTGGCATCATTTTTCAGGCTGTCAGGACAGTATCTCAGGTATTTTTTTTCACTGTTATTTGTGTCATTCATTTATGTTTTGCCTATAATACTTGCCGGAAGGTACTATAACGACGATCTCGGCAGGACGATCACCGGGGCTACAGGGTGGAACGGTGACGGCAGACCCGCTACGGAACAGCTGATGAGATTATATTCATTCGGACGGCCTATCACCGATACCTTTCCGCTGACACTTCTGCTTGGGATCGTGATCTTTTCGTATTCCATGACACTGTATATGAGAAGGTATTTTGGGGAAGATGATCAGTCATTGGGGATACTTCATGTTTTTGCCGGTTTTTTGCTGCTGGCAAATCCGTTTTTCATAAACAACCTTTCATACAGGTTTGACTGTCTTCATATGCTCATTTCCATCAGCGTTCCTTTGCTGGCATTTGCGATTCCCTGCAAAAATGAGATTGCAGGCATGGTTTTTGATCTCATTTGCGTTTTTCTGACCCTGTGCCTTTTCCAGCCTTCTGTCGGTGTATATCTTTCACTGATTCTGGTTGAGGTACTCATCTGCCTGGTTTTTGGCAAACCCTTTTTGAAGCGGTTTCTTTCAAGATGTATTGCTGCTTTTTTTGCGGCGATCATTTATGTCACTTTGATAGTTCCACGTTTTGTGGATAAACAGGGTTGGAGAGCAGAGGCATCAAAGCTGGCACTCAGACCTGATGTTTTGACAGGTAATATGGAAAAGATCTTTGTTATCATCAAAAGATATCTGAGGGGACTGTCAACTCCCGTTTTGATCCCTGCAGTCTGTTTTGTATGTGTTTCGACAGGAGTCTGGGTATTTGCATTGAAAAAGGGACTTCAAAAGAAAAACAGGATTATAGTGACAGCAGCGTGTGTTTTGACCGTATTATCTCCTGCTTTTGTTTTTTTGGCGGGACTTATGCCTCTCACTGTGCTTGAATCCGGAACGATCAGCGACCATGCGCTGGTCGGCATTGGAGGGCTGATATTTTTTGTCGGGATTGGAGCTTCACTTTCTAAGGGATGGTGCGAGAGAGCATTGATCGTCCTGATGGTTCCCTGTATGCTCTTCCTTTATGTTTATATATTTTCTTACGGCAATGCCATGGACAGTCAGAGAAGATACGAGGAATTTGTTGCCGGAAGCATCGTTCACGATATAGAAACGACAGACATAGAAAGAGAGTGTGAAAATATCGATGTTATCGGAGAGATGCCCAGATCCGCACAGCTAAAAGTGATGTGTGAGAAGTTTCCCCAGTTCAGGTCGATAGTTCCGGTATATATATATCCGGAGGACTGGATTGGAACTGCTCTTTTGAATCATTATTCTGACAGAAAACTGTCATGGCAGGAAGCATCGGAAACAGAACTGGCCGTCATGAAACGATCCGATCCGGCTGTAAGGAATTCACTTTACGCTTTGTATCGTATAGAGAACAAGCTGATACTGGTTTTTAATTGAGTTCAGTATCAGAGGGACGGTTCTGTGTTACGGATAAAAAAAGGATGAGAGACAGATGATCTTATTATATATAGACCCGGGAACCGGAAGTATGCTTTTTTCCGTTTTGCTTGGGATATTTACGGCTGTTTTTTTCAGCCTCCGAAAACTGTGGATCAGGATCAAATATACCTCACTCGGGGGAAAAACTGAAAAAATGGATCGTGAAAAGATTCCGGTCGTGATCTATTCTGACAGTAAAAGGTACTGGAATGTGTTCAGGCCGATCTGCGAGGAACTGGATAAAAGAGGGATCCGGACCGAATACTGGACGCAGTCAGAGGATGACCCGGCCTTTGAATCGGTGTTTGATAATGTTAAATGCAGATTTATTGGCAATATCAACAGGGCCGTCACCAGGCTGAATATCATGAATGCTTCGGTCTGTCTTTCAACGACGCCGGGACTTGAGGTGTATCAGTGGAAACGGTCAAAGAACACTGACTGGTATGTCCATGTCTATCATACGGTCAGCAGCGGTCTGCTGTATAGATTGTTTGGGCTGGATTTTTATGATGCTGTGTTACTTTCAGGAGATTTCATCGAGGAAAACATTAGAATACTTGAGGAAAAAAGGGGACTGCAAAAAAAGGAGCTGATCAAGGCCGGCCTTCCCCATTTCGATATCATGGAAAGAGAGGTCGGACTGCGTACATTTGAAAAAGCAGATACGACTACGGTACTGCTTGCTCCTACCTGGGGTGTGAACAGTCTTTTCAATCAACTGGGGGATGAGCTGATAGATAGTCTGATCGCAACGGGATACAATATAGTGATAAGACCCCATCCCCAGTCATTCAGTGCGGAAAAGGAACTGATAGACAGGCTCATGGCAAAGTATCCCGAAAATGCTCATCTTCACTGGAACAGGGACAATGATAATATAAACGTTCTGGGATCTTCCGATATCATGATATCGGATTATTCGGGTGTTCTCTACGATTATACGATAATATTTGACAAACCTGTTATTTACTCGCTTGTGGAATTTGATAAGTCTCCCTATGATGCGTACTGCGTGGAAGAAGATCCGAAGATGATCACTATCCTTCCCGAGATAGCTTATGAACTGAAAAAAGAGGATCTGCCGGACATAAAGGCAGTCATAGATAATGCACTGACGGATACTCAGAAAGCGGAGGGGAGGGCGTATGTGCGTGAGCATTTCTGGTATGATCACGGACGGGCTGCCATAAACTCTGTGGATTATATCGAAGACAGGATCAAAAGATTAAAGGAAGAAAAAAATGCGTAGTTACCTGTATGCTGTTTTGATATACCCGATAGAAATGCTGATAGAGACAGTTTTCACGGTTTCAATGAAAATGGTTCCAAACCCCGGCTATGCTGTCATTTTTGTGAGTGCTGCAGTGCAGCTTCTGGTGCTGCCCATCTATAAACGTGCTGATGAAATGCAGGAGGATGAGCGCATCAGACAGAAAAGAATGGCACCCATGGTCGGACATATAAAGGAAACATTCCGCGGAGATGAACGGGTGATGATGCT
>CAMVDF010000091.1 GCA_947166195.1 uncultured Lachnospiraceae bacterium | reverse complement strand
TTATCTGAAAAACAGCTTCCTCCCGCCCAATCTTCGGGTGCTTTTATCTTTACTGCCTCTCCGGTTTTTTCATCAACAATAATATCTGTCTCTCCCTGAAGATATACTATGCCCAGATCATCATAGTATACCGGAGCCCCCTTTATATATCCGGCATCCTCCGTCAGTTTCATCTCTTTCTTTTCACCTGTACTGACATCAAATGATCCGAGGACGTTTTCATAATCATCCGTGCGGGAGGTGTAGATGATCTTTCCGTTCTTCAGTATACAGCTCTCACGGAGCATGCCGTTCATTCTGAAAAGCTTTTCCTTTTTCAGCTCATCCTGCTTTACGTCATAAGATACCAGTTCCAGATCCTCATTCCCGTTATCGTCCTCATGTCCCAGATAAACCTTTCCGTCAAGGATCCCGAGCAGCACATACTTATATGTGCCTTCCCCCTCAAGCTTTTTCTTTTTGTGCTCCCCTTTGTCATCCAGACCGTAGACATCGAGCACCGGAGTCTTGTCATCCTCTGACAGGACAGCCATATATTCCTCATCCATCAGCACGGCACTTGCAAGCTCCGGAAAAGCCGGATCCTCTCCGAGAGGAGTCCATTCCTCATCATACACATTCACTCCATAATAAATGATCTCATGACTCAGATTCTGCCTTGCATATACTCCCTTGTTGACGACGACCTGGCGGAGATCGTCAGCAAAATACCTGCTGTAATAAACCCTGTCAGGTCCCTCTCCCGATACCGGCACGGCGTATCCTCCATCCTTTGTCAGATAAAGAGGCCTCCCGTCCCCGTCCCTGTCACTTACATCGATGATCGAATCATTTACATTATTACTGTATTGAAGTTCCCCCGTTTTTATATCATATACGTCAACAACATTCCCCGAATAAAAAGCCACCGAATCACCAAGCTTCACAAAGCCATTCTCTATCATCACGCCGTTGCACACAAAATCCGCCTTCCATTTTTGTACAAGATCAGACCCATCTATGCACATTACGGTAGAATGGTCATTCGCAAGGATCTCTTCTCCTCCAAAAGACATACTGCCTTTCATATCCACATTGGTACTTGCGACCATCAGCGTATCGTTGCCGACCCATTCGACAGTCTTTACCATTTCATCCAGATAATCGGAAATCTTTGCCTTCCCCGACTCAATGTCAAATACTCCATATGCATACTCATTCCACCCGCGAAGGACCCTGAATGCAATCTTCCTTCCGTCGGGTGAAAGAACACTTTCAACTATACTTGCTTCCTCCGTCCACGGACCCTCCGGCATGGAAAAGGATCTTTTCAGCTTTCCTGTTTTATTATCTATCTCCTGAAATTCTTTATCCAGATTACATATAATGAACGAATCCCCTGCCACCATCAGGGTATCTTCATCATCAAAGGAGCTGTAATCATTTCTTTCATCGGAATAAGTCCAGTTTTTTTCACCGCTTGTCACATCATAACAGTCTATGCTCCGGCCGTTCCAAATAAGGAGCCTTTTGTCATCAATGTAACGCATACCGGAGATCCTTTCATATTCCCCGTCGAGATAAAGATTTCTCTGATGGCTTTCTGTATCCCAGACTCCCACAACATTTCCATCGTCCCGGATGGCAACGGTCTTTCCGTCTCCTCCGACTTCAAAATCAGCTATGACATTCGGCATTCTGTAATTCCATGCAGCATGGATATTATTTCCCTCACTTGTTTCATATGCGAGTGTGGCATCTGTCAGGGCCCGGACCGCTTCGGCTGTTACGGGTCTTTCATCGTCATCATCCTTTGGCAGTGCTTCAAGTGCAAGCTGAAGCGCCGTGATCCTCTGCTCCTTCTCAAACAGATTTTTGGATTCATTTGCAAGATACCTGGACTGGTTTTTCAGGGATTCAAGATAGGTTTTCCTGATCCTGTTCCTACTGTAATACATATATCCGGAAAAAGAAGCCATGATCGCAAGGACGACCAGAAAGGCAGCTGTCAGCTGCTTGAGCCTGTACTGTCTCCTGCGGTTCATGAGTTCATCATAGGCACAGCCTATGAGGCCGCAGGCAAGCCGCGGAAGCTCAGTCTTTTTTGCCTTTCCGGGAGACATTCTGTAGTCACATGAGAGAGGTTCAGCCGGTATCCTTACTGTCTGCTCGTTCCCGTTTTCATCCTTTATCACTTTTTCCTCATATTTCAGGATATCCGGGATTACATCCACAGGCTCTCCGTTTACCAGCACTGTAAATATCTGTTTTTTTGTATGATTCTTCAAAAAGAATTCTATCTCCCTGGGAACCCAGGCGGATTCTTTCGTATTGGTGGAGCAGATCACTATGAGATAATCCGCATCGGCAAGAGCGGTTGAAATAGAATCACTCAGATCGCTTGTGATAGGTAGTTCATCCTTGTCACGAAATATCCTGTTTATTCTTTTTATCCCTGTCTTTTTCTGTATCTTTGAAGGAATATGAAAGTGTTCCAGTCCCTTGTGAACCGCCTCCGCCACCCTGTTGTCCTCGGGAGCATGCTTGTATGAGATAAATGCATTATAGTGTTCCATTATTTTTCAACCTCTCTGTAAAGCCTCGAAAAAAGTCTTTTGCTTATTATATAGATATCATGGGGATCATCCTCCCTGACAGCAATGAAATCCCCGGGAGTTCCAGCATAATACTTTTCCTCATCCCAGGCGGTGAACAGTTTGACATATCCCTCAAGCGGCCTTGAATAGATCTTCACATTTCCCTGACTGTAAACAGTCTTTGCCGCCTTCAGGACACTTTTTCTTTCGCCGGTGAAAACATCCTTTATGGCCGGTTCATATTCGAATTTTTCATCATAGGGTTCTTCCGAGTATCTGTAGCTGCTTTCAAGTTTTGATTTTTTTATGGGATAAACCTCACCCTCTATTCCGATCATGAGGTACATGTCTTTTTCGATCCTGACATTTATATCCCCTTCCAGAGTTCTGATCTCAACAGTAGTTCCCTCGGGAAACACCTCTGTCAGACTGACAACCCCAAGCCTTTGTTCCTGTTTCTCAAACAGCTTCATTCCGGATGTGTCAAGTGTGGTGTCTTTCGCATAGATGACCCTGTACATGGAAAAATATTTTTCAAGACGCGTCCTGAATTCTTTTCCTGCAAGCTCTTCAATATCTGCATCTTCATCTTTATACTCAGCAAGCTTTTCAGGTCTGATGGTTCCGCCGGCCTTTATGATATGGCCTCCGCCGCCTCCTATACCCTCTGCCAGAAAAGCTGCAAGTTCATTGGCATGAACCTCTTTGATGCAGCTTCTGACTGAAAACTTGATCTCTCCCGGACTTGCATAATAAGCAACGCACACATCAACCCCTACAGTTTCAAGTGCAAAATCACTTATCACTCCCAATATGTTCGGATCACACCATTCCGCCCTGATCAGCAGGTATTTATTATCATCAAAATACTCATATCCATATATAGCCTTGCCTGTTATCTTCAGTTCATCAAGGGAAATACAGGAATTGACCATCTTTGTGACAATGCTTCTGTTTATGGAAAGATCATCCTGCATATCTCTGTCAAGCGGGTGCGAGACCTCCGAAAGCCTGTTGGTATCCGTATACAGTCCGTAGTAGAGTGCAGTCGAAAGGAGAATATCATCATTCACACTCACTCCCTCATCCCGCATCATATCCCAGATTATAGTTGCACAACTGCCTATATTGCTTCTCACCTCCGAAAGAGACGGCAGCTTTTCCGTCACCTGATGATGATCTATGACAGCAATGGTTTTTGCCTCTGTACGGGTGACATTTTTCTGTCCGTACTGACAGTCAACCGTTACCAGAAGTTCGGGTATATCATTGAATTCCGGCTCATAACTGACAGGGATCTTCAACTCCTCTTTCATGATCAGGAGATTGCTCTTGCTCATCCTGTTTCTGCCGCGGTATATGAACCGGGGATTCTTTCCCTTCTGTTCCAGATACCAAAAAAGCGCATACCCGGACGAAAGAGCATCCGCATCCGGATTGTCGTGACACTGGATCACTATATCATCAAATCCCAGCAATTCGTTCAACCGCATATTATCCGCTTCACCCGTCAGTGCACCAGCACATTCCTTTCCTTATCATATCTGTAAAGGACATCATCCTTTATCTGTTCCCCGTCCTCAAAGAGTTCTTCCTCATTTCCGATGACACCGTCACCATCCTCTGACCTGAGAAACACCACATATCTGATACCGCTGCCCGCTGCCTCATTCAGCACATCTTCAGCATCTATACGGTCTCTGTCATCAAAGGACATCACCCTGCTTACATATGGCACCGCACAGTAGGGTATGGTCTTTGTCCTTTGCATGTCATCCGTACAGTCTACAAAAAGTATACTGTCACCGAAATTCATCTCCGGCGAGAATACGCCTTCAAATTCCAGTGAAAGCTCATCAACCAGCCCGTAAGCCTGTGAATATTCTCTTTCATACACAGAAGGTATCATCGTTTTTCCGGCATAGGAATAGTTGACGGTCAAAAGCAGCAAAAGGGTTACCACGATCTTCAGGGCATCTCTCTTTTTTATAACAGTGAAGGCAAAAAATACCGCCGCATACAGTACCGCACCGAAAAAAGTGATAATGTATCTGTCAAAGCTTGACAGAGAATCCGCCTCCCATTTTTCAAATACAAACAGATAGATATATACCATCACAGCCAGATACCCTGTCATGCCCGCTGCGAGAACGATACCGTCAAGCAGTCTCCGGAGTTTATCGGAACACATCCTCATGAGAATAATGAATACAGCCAGACCGAAAAGAGCCATTCCCAAAGCAGAAAGCCCAATGGGCGAATCATTGAGATGCTTAAATGCCAGCGCCCGGAAAAACTCTCTGATCGTTGATGAAGTATATTCCGGGAAAACCATCCCCGTCCCGTCAGAGATATTTGAATTCAGATTATTTGAAAGATATGAAGAGTTTCCTCTGACCCTGCAAAAAATCTTCCATGAAAAATAGAAAGCCAGATTGCATACGCCGATCAGGATCCCCGGCAGTACTGCCTTAATTTTCGGTCTGAAATTCTCCACAAAAAATATCGCCACAGCTATGGCTGCAAAGATCAGCCCGGTTGTCTTTGTCATGGTGAGGACCAGTGTCACCGTCAGAAATCTCAGATGGTAAAAAAGATCCCTTCTTTTATCAAAGATAAATACCAGTGCCTGACCGAAAAGAAAGGTCATTATTATATCAACACCCAGGCAGTGGAACATCTGGAAGGAACAGATCGCCGGCATGGCCGCTCCAAGTGCGGTCCGGCAGATATGTGAAATGGTGCTCTCTCCCTCATATCTCCTGAAAAATGGCAGCATCGATATCAGGAGAAGCACATAATTTACCGCAAACATGATGGATTCCCTGAATCCTCCATATATCCTGAATACAGGGAAGTACAGATACTGGACTATGGGAAAATAATCCCTGTACAACGAACTGTTCATGCTGCCTGTCGGCACACCGTTTATCACGTACATATCCTTTGAAAAGATAGCCCAGTAGTGAAGGTCATCCCAGTTTGTAACCCTCAGATGCCACGACAGTATGACAGCGGCTGCGCAAAAAAACAAAAATATCCATATTCCGGGCGACCTGACCTTTTTTGAAGCCAGCGACAGAAATGATCTTTTGTATTTTTTAATTGAAAGAACGAGAAAAAAAACCGTTCCCGCTAAAAGATACATCAGCAGAAATTCCACGGCATGCGCAATGATTCCGCAGATACCTGCCAGATATAGCAGCAGCATGAATATATATACGCTTACGGGTACGATCTCTTCAGGATCCCTGTCAAAATATACAGCGCCTGTCAGACTGAGCATAGGCTTTTTTTATCCTCTCCATTACTTTGACAAAAGGTAACATTTGGAATAGTAGGCAACATACAGACGCTCCATGTTTTTCAGTTCCGGATTCACATCTCTGATATCCTGAACATATTCTTCCTCGTCAGCGCCGTCCGGGATGTATACCAGTATCCTGTCCGCATCCTGTATTTCCTTTGATGCCCCTTTTGCATTTTTTCCATTGTACACATATATCCTGTCAAACTTTCGCAGTTCAAAAACGTTTTCCTCCGGAGATATCCCGGCTCCGAAAACGCATATATCATTCTCATACTCTGTCGATCGATCACTGATTATCCGTCTGTTTTCGTCAAATAGACCGTTTCTCAATAAAGTCAGCTCAGGTAATGCAAAGAACAGAAGTACCACGACCAATCCGAGTTGGGGCGAACGGAACACCTCTTTTGTCACTTGTTGAAGTGTCAGCAAGGCTAGCAGTATGAAAAGGGGATATGCCGGGGAAATATACCTTGTGGTCAGATATGGAGTGATCGCCGACACTGTCAGGTAAAAACCGACCGTGACAACTACTGTCAGAACGATCCGGGGACTGACGACAAATGCCCTCTTCAGTTTCTCTCTGTCTTTGATCAAAAGATAAACGAAAAAGACCAATACTATGATCAGCAGATACTTTAATCTGTTTCCAAAGATCTCCTCATTAACCTGTCTCGTCATTTTTAGTATCTTCGATAAAACAACACCTGCCGTAAGTTTCTGTGAAAGAGCATCCTCTGCAGTCTCCTCGGAAAACATCTGCCATATCACCTTGTTCCATGTGATGAGTGTCAGCGCTGCAGCTGCAGCCATAGTTCCGATGTAAAAAAGCACTGAACGGATACTTTTTTTGCAAAGCCGGAAGACACACAGGAAAGCAGCGCAAAAGAAGGCAAATATCAGATAAAAATAATGAGTCATCACTCCCGCAAAAGTCAGAATACAAAGAAGCAAATAACTCACAAGCGAGGGTTCCTTTTCAAGAGCTTTCAGATGCCACAAAAGACATAGCATCGTGATTATCATCAACAGGATATACATCCTGATAAAGACAACAAGAGATATGACCCCGGCTGTCATCCCAAAGGTCAGACAGACAAAAAGGGCAAAAAAAGATCTTTCCGGGAATAGTTCCAGGACTGTCAGATACAGCAGAACTATCACAACGATGTAACATACTATGTTTAATCCTATACCTGTCCATTTTGAAAAGTGCCCCGGATCAAGGGAGCATACCGCATGAAGCAGCAGGGCATATACCGGCGGATGGGTATCCATCTGCTGGTTTCTGATAGTGTTTTTCCAGTCAAATCCTTCCCCTTTTCTCACAAAAGTATAGGCATAGAGTTCATCTCCCTCATACCATTTTCCCGGCTCAAGTTCAAAATATCCTCCGTTCCTGCTGTTTGACAAAGTATATGACAGCACTTCATCCTCATAAAGGTATTCTTTGTAATACCCGTGATATATGGTGATCCCCGCCGAGATCAGTATCACAAGAAACAGACCTGCCAGGCTCCAAAACTTTTGGGATCCCTTCACATTCACCTTTTCTCTTCCGTCATCGCTTTGTCTATCCATTCAACCCTCTTTCTGTAAAAATCTGTCATCATATCACAATAGGAATCATAATCATCCGCTTCCGAAAAAATATCCGGAGCCCCTGTATCATTTGCATGTCCGAAAAGCACAAAATTGAGATCTCCATCCTCTCCCATGCAGTTTTTATTATCCTCAAATTCTGCAATGCCGTCAAAGAGTACTTCCCTGATCCCGCCGTTGAAGTATACATCATTTACGACCATCCTGAACTCCGTATTGTCAAAAAGAGCTGTATACCATCCGGCATTTCTGACCCTGAAACCCTCGGGAGTGTCAAACAGCATGCCCTCCTTGTCATAGGGAGATCCCAGAGCACGGTCCATATCCCACACCGGTCCCATATGTATCTTTCCGTCAGATCTTTTGTAATACATATACACGCTTCTCTGCCAGGCATCAAAATTCATGGATGCCTCCTCGATCCAGTAATATCTGGCCAGCGAATCCATGTCGCATATCCCGGACAGTTTTCCCGATGTTGGATCTTCCACTGCATCTATAAATTCCTGCAGTATCAGCGAAGCCTCCTTCATCATCTCAGGTGTCGCTTTTTCCGGATACCTCAGATCTGCTGTCGGACTGGAAAGGCCGTCTTCAAACCAGGTCTTTGATTCATATGGTATCGGCTGATCCGCCACAGGCGGATCCATCTTGAAAAAATAATCCCCCGGATCCAGATCCACTCTGTTTTTACCTTCACTCACCTTTGTGGAAAGCGTATATACTCCCTCGTAAACTCCGTCAACATAGAGATTTATATTTTTCATCCCCGGCTGATAATCTATCCCGGATTCATCTGACATTTCATTAAAAGTCAGATTTTTGATCAAAGATCTGTCATATGCGTTTCCTATGAGATTAAAACTTTTGTTTCTCCCGAGTCCCAGGAGATTCTGTGCTTTTTTCAGTCTGAGTGTGTATGATTTTTTCCTGTTGCTGCCCCAGCTCTCATTTCCCCTCCCCTGAAGACTTGCCTCAGCCATGGAAGTGATACCCTCTGTCTCTTCATCATATAACTGCATACTTCCGTCACAGATTATATCCTTGGTCTCTGAAGCATTCATGCTGTCGTA
>CAMVDF010000090.1 GCA_947166195.1 uncultured Lachnospiraceae bacterium | reverse complement strand
ACCGGTGACCGTGTTACTTTTATCGTAGAGGGAAACAAAGTCAGCGTTGTTAATTCTGCCGTATATGCCCTTATGAAAAATCAGGAACAAATGAATGGCAAAGCCGGAAAAGCCGGTCTTTTAAGTGAAGAGGATGTGGCTGAATGGATAACATCATCTCGTCGCAAGGAGAATTCTTGATGCGGGTGATGATAGATAATAATCAGTGTATTACGATGGATTATTGATTACCAAATTGATTACCAAGCGACTAAAAGAAGCGCGGGTTTCCCCTTTCTATGCGGTTTTCGCATGATTTTATTGACGAGTTCGAATCCCGTCTGTCGCTTTCTTTTGGTTACTATTTTATAGGATTATTTTTCGTATATCCTACTCTCCTGAAATAATGATCAGATCTTGTGTGCATATTTATGGTCTAAATATATAAAAAACCTGAACACGATATTTGGACTCAGACTCATGATAAATAGTCAGCGACCCGAATAAGTGCGGGTTGACCTGTTTTACATTAGACGATCATTAATATTATAATTAGTAAATTCTCCTCCGCCGGATACTTTGTCCAGTTCATCGTCATCAAGAACGGTCACGGCTTCTTCATTGGTATCCCTGATCATCTTCTTTGCTTCTTCCCCGGACTGCACTTTTGTCACTGCTTTTTTAAGATTTCCTATCAGTTTCATAATCTGTTTCCTTTCTCAAATTATAATTACCTGCAAACCTGATCACATTATTGAAAGGTCTTACATATTATTATACGATAAAACGGCAGGATAGGATATGGAAAAATTTCTTTTGTTTCTGTGTTTTTTGGACATACCGGTTTTTTTGTCGTATAATTACGTATATTTTCCCGGATCCATGATTTTTGACGGACGGATATGATCGTGACTGGAGCAATAGATGGGTGCACTTATTGTATTTGAAAATGTAGGCAAGATATATCAGACAGGATCCATCACTTATGAAGCATTGCATGATGTGAATCTCACAATAGACGAAGGCGAGCTGGTGGTCATCCTTGGCCCCAGCGGAGCGGGAAAGAGTACACTGCTCAATCTCCTCGGAGGACTCGATGCCGCAACCAGCGGAAGGATCATTTTTGGCGACGAGGAACTCACTTCTTTTGATGATACCAGACTTGGAAAATTCAGGGCACTTGACGTGGGAATAATCTTTCAGTTCTACAATCTCGTACCTACCCTTACCACATATGAAAATGTTGAGCTTATGGAGGAACTTGGGATCAGTATCATGGATCCCATGAAGGCCCTTGAAATGGTTGGGCTTGCGGACAAAAAGGACAGCTTCCCGTCCCAGATGTCTGGCGGTCAGCAGCAGCGCGTGTCCATCGCAAGGGCTCTTGCAAAACAGCCCCGGCTCCTGCTTTGTGATGAGCCCACGGGAGCTCTTGATACAAATACGGGCAGGGAGGTTTTGAAGATATTGCAGGATCAGAGCCGGATCTACAATAAAACAGTAGTCATGGTAACGCATAACGCTCTTTTTGCTGAGGTTGCCGACAAGGTGGTGTATGTCAAGAACGGAACCGTTGAGAACATCGAAATGGTAGGATCGCCCAAGGATGCCTATGATCTGGACTGGTGACATATGAAGAAGAATCTCACAAAAAAGATGTTCCGCGATCTGAAACATAATGCGGTACAGTTTTTTTCAATCTTCATAATGTGTTTTCTCTCATTATTTATGCTCTCCTCATTTGAGGCAACCAGGCAGGGCTTTTTAAAATGTACAGACAGGTATTACAAAGCCACCAATTTTATGGATCTGTGTCTGTTGTCCGAGGGTTTTACCCGGGAAGACTTAAACGACCTTGAAAGACTGCCGGATGTCAAACGGGCCGAGCGGAGAGCGACCGTCACAGGAAAGATCACAAATCATGATAATAAAAAAATAGAGCTTAACTTTATCGAAAGTAACGATATATGCAGGCTTTTTACAGTTGACGGAGAGGACTTTGAAAGGGGCAGAAGAGGTCTCTGGATAGACTGGTTCTTTGCAGGCGAAAACGGGATATCCGTAGGGGATTCCCTGGAGATAGAATGCAACGGAAAGACTTTTACGGAACCGGTAAACGGGATCATCGGTGATTCCGAGCATTTATATTATATTATCGACGATTCGTTTGCAGATGTCTCCTACGATGAATACTGCTACGCCTTTCTTGATACGTCTGAATATCCCTTTGATGATATCTCTTTTGAAAAGGTTCTCATAGACCTTGTAAGTGTCGATGACCATATGTATCCGGATGAAAATGACAGGGAGGGAATGCGTTCGGCAAAGCTCAATATACTGGATAATTTTTCGAAGGCATCCCTGAGGGTGGTCATGAAAAACGAACAGCAGGGATATCAGTCGATCATAACAAATGTCAACTTCGACAAGGTCATAATCACGATATTTCCTCCGCTCTTCATCCTCCTTGCGATCCTGTGTACCATAACCACCATGGCAAGGCTTACGGCAAGGCAGCGTACGGTGATAGGAACATTGAAGGCTCTGGGCTTTTCAAAGGCAACCGTGATAGTGCATTACAACATGTATTCGGTGGTCATTTCGGCAGCAGGCAGCATCCTCGGGGCCGTTGCGGGACATTATATTTTCGGCAGATGGCTTTTTGAGGATTACGAGGAACTTTTTGACTCGCCCATCAGGACTATGGAAACCTCTTTCCTGGTACCGGCTGCTATTATCATCATCGTGATCCTGACAGGATTTTCTAATTATCTGTCCTGCAGAAAACTGCTGATACTCAATGCATCCGAGATACTCAAGCCTGATGCTCCCAGGGTGACCAATGCCGGACCTTTGGAAAAAACCTTCATTTGGAAGAAGCTCAGCTTTGCATCCCGCTGGAATCTGAGGGATATAAATATCAACAAGGGACGCTCGGTCATGGGAATGGTGGGCGTTGCGCTCTGCTCATCACTCCTCAAGGCAAGCTTCGGCGCGATGGAGATCTTTTCGATCCAGGAGGACTGGATATTCAACAAGCTCAAGCCGGCAGAATACACCATCAGTCTTGCATCAGACAGCGGTTTTTCCCGGGCCTATGATCATGCCCGCGAATTTGAAGGTCAGATGGTGATGACAACGGATGTTGAGATATCAAAGGGAAAGAACAGCAGACTTTACAGTGTTACTGTAGTCGATGACGGCAATCTCTACCGGTTCCAGGATGAAAACGGCGGATTTCTGGATGTGCCGGAAAACGGGGCACTTTTGAGTGCCAAAGCCGCAAAGGCCCTGAAAGCCGACAGGGGTGATAATATAAGCTTTCGTCTGCCCGGACAGAAAAAGGAATATACCATATATGTTGCAGGGTTATACACATCTCCCGAAAGCCAGGGTATAGTTTTAAGCCGTGGATGCTATGAAAGACTCGGAGGGTATTTTGAACCTTCAACCATATATACCAATATGACGGTGCCCAAATCCTATGAGACGACAAGGGAGGAGGTTACCGGCGTGGTGAGCAAAAAGGAGTATGTTCACGCGTACCGCAAAGCCAACGAGAACAATAATGACATGATCTATATCATAGTCGTGATAGCGGTGATCGTCGGGTTTGTTGCGATGTTTAATATGGGCATACTGTCATTCATGGAAAAAGCAAAGGATATCGCCACGCTGAAGGTACTTGGTTTTGCATCAAAAAAGATACGCTGGATACTCCAGCAGCAGAATCTGTTTTTGACGGGCATAGGATCTGTTGCAGGTCTCCCCTTCGGGCTCGTATATCTTGACAACCTTATGGACAAGGTGGATCCCACAGGGGATTTTCTGATAAAGCTTTCGGCAAAGCCTTATCTTTTGGCAGTATTATTCTCGTTTGTGGTATCGGCCGCGGTAAACGGCATCATATCGACGAGAGTTAATGTGATAAATATGGTAGAAGCATTAAAAGGAGCGGAATAAATGAAGACTGTAAAGAGAGGGATCATTATCATACTGATACTGGCAGCAGCCGGGATCGCGGCATATTTTCTGCTGACGCCGGATGATGTGGCTGTGACGGCTGCGGATACGGGAACTGTTTCCCCGAAGCTCAACCTGACGGGAAATATCGAAGGAAACGAACTGATCACGGTATATGCAGATGTTTCCGGAACCATAGCTGAAAGATCTGTGACAAAGGGCGAGCGGGTATCCAAAGGAGACGTTCTCCTGTCCTATGCCGGAGAATCCCAGCAGAATGCGGTCAATGCGGCCCAGAGCAACGTAGAGTACGATCAGAAGATAATAGAAGCGATCAGTACGAGCAGGACCACCTACATGAAAAAAGCGGAGGATGCGAAGGCACGTATATCACAGTGCGAGGTGGTATATGCAACCATAAAGGCAAATATACTGGCTCTTGATTCGGCCAAATATGCACAGGATTACGAACGAAACAGCAGGGCTCAGTCGATACAGAGCGACATGGCAAAGATGCAGGGGGAGATATCCGGGAAACAGGCCGAGCTTGCCAAGATAGAGGTCGAATTAAAAAAAGCCGAGCTTCTGGAGGATAAAACAAATGTGCTGAAGCTTGCGGAGGAGGCAAAGGATATTCAGGATCAGATAGCCGATACCAACAATGCGATCTCAAAGAGCCAGCGGGATCTGATCTGTCTTCCCCTTGAGGGAATGGATCCGGCGACCTATGAAAACTATATGAAGATCCAAAATGACCTTGAAACCGTAACAAGGCTCTGGAGCGAGGCAAAGACAGACCGTGATACTGCCCAGTCCCTGATAAAGGCATATGACGAGCTGCTGGGAAACGAGCAGAAACAGGCTCAGGATGAGCTGACATACGATCAGGCCGTGAAGGAGCTGAATAAAGCCAAAGGCGGCTGCATATCCCCTTCTGACGGAGTCATAACCAAATGCTATGTGGATGACGGCGCTCAGGTCGAAAAGGGTACACCGGTGTTTGAAATGCAGAAGGCCGACAGCTACAAGGTTAAGCTTCTCGTTTCAAAGTACGATTTTGATTCGGTAAAGACCGGACAGACGGCATCGATCAGCATAGGTGAAAAAGAATACAGCGGAAAGGTCATCAATATCAGCCAGTATGCGGAGGCCGATGCCTCAGGCAAGTCAAAGGCAGCTGTTGATATTTCGGTCGACACCAAAGAGCCTATGATAATCGGCATGGAAGCCGACGTTATAATCAATCTCGATGAAACGGCAAACACTCTGAGGGTATTAAACGACTGTGTTTACACCGATGATAACGGAAGCTATCTGTTTGTTGTTGAAAAGGGAAACCGGGTTAAAAGGAGATATGTCGAAACCGGAGTAAAGGATTCCGAATACACCCGGATCATCAGCGGCTTAAACGACGGAGAAACCGTAGTCTGTGATCTCGGAGCGGCAGATTACGAGGATCAGAAGATAAATCCTGTAACGGAAAAAAAGGAATGATCCGGGATCGGGATAAAGGGGGAACAGACATGCCAAAAGTGATCGACTCATTTTTTATTACAGTAAAAGAAAAACCCGATGCGCCCGTATTGGATGACTGCGGTGCGGTCAGTCTCTCATACCGTGAGCTTGATATCCTGTCGGGACGGGTTTACAGGTATCTGAAGGAAAAAGGTATGGGACGGGAGGATTTTGTGATGATCCTTCTGCCCAGAGGGGTTCTGCCCTTTGTGGTAATGCTCGGGGTGTGGAGAGCAGGCGTTGCCTTTGTGGCGGTTGAAGAAGGATATCCGGACGAAAGGGTATCCTTCATTAATAAAGACTGCGGCTGCAGGCTGACGATAGATATCAATGAATGGGAAAAGATCCTGAATATGGAGCCCCTGTCCGGATGTGAGCAGGTTTCCGAACATGATGCCGCCTTTGCGGTATATACCTCGGGTTCCACCGGAAATCCCAAGGGAGTTCTCCATGAATACGGAAACCTGGATATCATCGTCGCGTCCGTAAACTTTGATGTAGTATCGTTCGGACTTATCGCTCCGACCAATTTTGTCGCCTCAGTCATAGGTTATCTCGCAATACTGTTTCAAGGCTGCAGCATGTTCGTCCTTCCGTATTCCGTGATCAAGAATCCCCCGGCTCTGGCAGATGTTTATATTAAAAACAACATACATACAGCATTCTGTGTTCCGACCGTTTACAGGCTTTTTGAAAAGATACCGACTCTGAAGGTCATTGTCCTTTCCTCCGAACCCACCAGGGGTATCTGGTCTGAAGATCCCGAAGTAAGTATATATAACTACTACGTTTCAAGTGAGACAGGCTTCATCGCTTCTGCGGCAAAGCTTGATAAGCCCAATGAGAATGCGCCCATAGGACATCCGACGACAGAGCTGAAGATGGTCCTCCGGGATGAAACGGGCAATATCGTTCCGGAGGGTGAAGCCGGTGAGATCTGTGTTGAAAACCCCTATGTACGCGGATATATCAACCTTCCTGAACAAAATGAAAAAGCTTTTATTAACGGTGAATACCGTACTGGGGATCTGGGAAGGATAAATGAGGACGGTGAGTTTACAGTGGCAGGCCGCGCCGATGATATGGTAAAGATAAACGGCAACCGTGTGGAACCCGGGGAGGTGGAGAATGCGGCACGCCGCCTGCTTGGTCTTTCGGAAGTGATGGCCAGGGGATTTACCGACGGAGATGATGCCTTTATCTGTCTTTATTATACGGATGATACTGAGCTTGATGCAGGGAAGGCAAGGGAAGCCTTGCTAAAGGTCCTTCCCTATTACATGATCCCGGCTCATTTCATGCATATCGACAGCCTTCCGCGTACCACAAACGGAAAGGTTTCCCGAAGGATGCTCCCGAAGCCGGAGATCGGCTCAAAGGAAGAAAAATATGTTGAACCGAAAACCCCGGAGGAAAAGGCGTTGTGCGATGCAATGGCCAAAGTCCTTTCCCTTCCGCGTGTCGGTGCAGCAGATGACTTTTACACCCTTGGCGGCAGTTCGATCCTTGCTATGGAACTTGTAGGCAGGTGTGAGCTTCCGGAGCTGAACGTCACGCAGGTCTTCCGCGGACGCACGCCTGAAAAGATCGCGGCACTCTACCTTGAAGAGCGTGTGCCTGACAGTGGTCTCTCAAGAAAAGAGCGGATCAAAATGGCAATGACCAGGTCCTTTCCCCTGACCTACGAACAGCTTTACATGTTTGATTATCAATTATATACTCCAAAATCCACAATGCTGAATATTGCCGGCATGCTCAGGTTTAATGAGGATCTTGATGCCGAAAGGATGAGAGACTCCATAAATGCGATGATACAAAGTCATCCCGCACTTTTGACATCTCTTTCGTATAATGAGGACGGCGAAGTTGTCCAAAGCTACACTCCGGAGCTTTTTGTACCTGTTAAGATCGAGGAAATATCCGAGGACGAGCTTGAAGAGTTGGCGGATAATCTGGTTCATCCCTTTGAAGGTCTAATGGGAAAACCCCTTATAAGGAACCGCCTGTTCAAGACAGAGGAGGCGCTTTACTGGTTTTACGAGATCCATCATATGTTTTTTGACGGTACCTCGGGAAAGCTTATGGTAAAGGAAGTATGTGACATATATCTGGATAAGGAGTATCCTGCGCCGAAGGAGACTGACGGATACTATCTGATGCTTTATGAACGTGAGCAGCAAAAGCACAGTGAACAGTACGAAAAGAGCCGTAAGTATTTTGAAAACCGCTACGGCGGTACAGACTGGAGCATACGGCTTGATTGCGAGATGGAAAGCCGTAAAAACGGCTATGATGAAAAAGAAATCCTGCTTGATCTTTCAGAGGATGAGCTTAAGGAACTTGAGGAGACTTCAAAGCTCGGGAAAAACGGGATATTCATGATCTCGGAGCTTTTTGCCATGGCGGCGATGAACGGCAAGAAAGATGTGATGGTAGCCTGGGTCTATAAGGGCAGGGATTCCAGAAACCTGGCTGATATCCTGGGACTGCTTTTCAGGGAGCTTCCGGTTGCGCTTTCCCTTTCGCCCGACAGGACTATGGGCGAGGTCTATTCGGATGTTGCAGAACAGATAAGCTCCGACATTGCCCACTGTGATTACCCTTATATCGATAAGGGCTCCGCTGTAAAGACAAGCGATCACTTTATCTTCATATATCAGGAGGATAACTGGAACTGTGCAGACGAGATGCCTCTTGATATGGAAGATGTCGATATCGATTTTCCCGATATCGCTTCCGAGACCGCCATGGATGTTGAGATCCTCGATACCGAAGAGGGAATTCTGATGTTCCTTGAATATTCCGATGACAGGTATCATGAAGAGGATGTGCAGAAGTTTATGGATACTATGGTAAGCCTTGACAAAGCCATGCTCAGATTCAGAAACCGGCCGGAAACCACCCTTGAAGAATTGTTTAGGGAAGCGGGTCTTCCTTTTCCGGGATGACGCAATGCCGTCATGCCGGGTGGTGCTGAGCGGAACCTGTGAATCTTACGGAGTCATAGAAGAGTGAAAAAATATGTTGAATAAAAAAGAACTGGAAGAGGTATTAAGTCTAAGGGGTCAGACCCACCTCGCGCTTGAAGGCATTGATGAATGAAGTGCGAGACTT
>CAMVDF010000089.1 GCA_947166195.1 uncultured Lachnospiraceae bacterium | reverse complement strand
TAGTTTTCTTATCAGATCACAATGCTGTTCCAAGGGAGTTATATAAGCAGTTCATGATTTTCAAACGGGAAAACGACCCATGATCGTTTTTTTGATATAATTGTATTTCAGGGGTGTTCAGCATGTGCTGGCATCTGATCCGGAAGGATATCTTCAGATCGAGGAGCTGCAGCCGTCGTGGTCACGCAAAGAAGATTGAAAAGTTTTTATTATCTGTATTGAAGGGATCGGGATGAAAAATATCACCATAGGGATATTTGCGCATGTAGATGCCGGAAAAACCACATTATCGGAAGCTCTCCTGCTTGAAGGAGGGATGATCAGAAAGGCAGGCCGTGTTGATCACGGTGATGCTTTTCTTGACACGCACTCACAGGAAAGGGCGCGGGGGATCACCATCTTTTCAAAGCAGGCTCTGATCGAAAACGAAAACATGAGGATCACCCTGATGGATACACCGGGACATGTGGATTTTGCGGCGGAAGCAGAGAGGGTTCTCTGGGTTCTTGATGCGGCGGTTCTTTTAATCTCTGCAACCGACGGAGTGCAAAGCCATACCAGGACCCTGTGGAACCTCCTTTCCAGGACCGGGATCCCCGTATTTGTTTTCTTTAACAAAACGGATATTGCGGAAGTTTCCCGTAAGGAACTTCAAAAACAGGTATCGGAGGAACTGGGCGGGTCCTTCGTGGATTTTAACAGAGACCCGGGCCTCGATGATATGCAGGAAGAGCTGGCCTTGTGCGATGACGATCTGGCTGAACAATACCTTGAGGGACGCGGCCCCATAAGCGCCGGACAGATCAGGGAATTGATCCGCAGGAGAAAGGTTTTTCCATGTTATTTCGGCTCCGCTCTTCGTATGGAGGGTATCGGCGATCTACTGGACGGATTAAAAAAATACGCTCCTGAGCCTTTGTATAATAAAGACTTCGGAGCACGCATCTTTAAGATCGCAAGAGATGAAAAACAGAACAGACTGACTTTTCTGAAGGTTACGGGTGGATCCCTGACTGTCAGAAGTCTGATCCCGGAATACAATGAAAAGATCACTCAGATCCGGCTTTATTCCGGAAGCGGATACCGTGATGTAAAGGAGATCAGAGCAGGAGAGGTTGCAGCCGTTACAGGGCTGTCGCTTTCAAAAGCAGGAGATATACTTGGCTGTGAAACCAAAGCACAAAAGAATATGCTCGAACCGGTCCTGAGCTGTCAGGTGATCCTGCCTGACGGAACAGATCATACAGAGGCACTTTCAAAGCTTCGGATACTTGAAGAAGAGGATCCGTCCCTTGCAATCTCCTTTGATGAAGAAAACGGCGATATCGGGATCCGGCTCATGGGAAAGGTCCAGACAGAGATCCTGGAAGAGGTTATAAGGGAAAGATTCGGATTTCAGACCGGCTTTTCGGAAGGCCGGATCATCTATCGCGAGACCATCACTGCCCCTGTTGAAGGCATCGGCCATTTTGAGCCGCTGCGGCATTATGCGGAAGTGCATGTGGTGATAAGTCCCGGAGAAAGGGACAGCGGGGTAATAATTGCGGATGAATGCATGCCGGATATACTTGAGCCGCACTGGAGGAGACTGATCATGTCACAGCTTGCGGAAAAGAATTTCAGGGGTGTATTGACGGGATCATCACTTACGGATGTGAAGATAGCCCTGGTTTCGGGAAAGGCGCATCTGAAGCATACTGAAAGCGGAGATTTCAGGGAGGCGGCATACCGGGCAGTCAGGTGCGGATTGATGCAGGCTGAAAGCATTCTTTTGGAACCGTGGCAGGAGCTGTCGATCCTGGTGCCTGAAGCATTTACAGGCAGGGCAATGTCCGACATTGAACGAATGGGCGGACAGTTTGATCCTGCCGCAGCATCTGAAGGAATGATCCCGAAGGGATTCAGGTATATCAAAGGTTTTGTTCCTGTATCGGAAAGTCTTGATTATGGGGAAGAAGTGAAGAAGTACACGAAGGGTGAGGGACAGATTTTTTTCCGGTTTTGCGGATACCGTCCATGTCATGATCAGGAAGATGTCATATCAGCTTTCGGGTATGATCCTTCAAGGGATATCAAAGATCCTGCCGACTCCGTTTTTTGCTCCCATGGTGCCGGACACAGCGTGCCCTGGGATCATGTGAGGGAATACATGCATCTTGATGCCGTGCTTCCTGTGTTGGATACTTGAAAAAACCGGGAAGAATTATTTTTCCAGAATATAGTGCTCGAGCGTATTTTGAAACAGCAGTTTTTTCACTGTTCTGAAACCGAAGTGTTCATACAGACCGAGATTTCCGCTTTCATTTGTTTCAAGACACAATCTGAAGCCGTTTTCACCGGCATATGAAAGCAGCTCCTCCATCAGTTTTTTCCCGCAGCCTTTGCGCTGATACGCTTTTTTTGTCGCAAAGATATAAACATACCAGGTATTATCGTCGAGAAACTCCGCCCTGTTTTCACGGGAATACTTTTCAAAGCTTTCAAGCCTGTATATGATGGGCTCTAACAGGAGCCTGAAATCCCCGGGTCTTGCCACATTCAGGTAGTCTGACATACCTGTTTTTCCGGTTTTCGGAGGTTCGGCAAGCATTATTGATTCGTATTTTCCGCTGCTTGCTATCCCTGCCGTGATCCCGAGTCTGCTCCTGAAATCAACATTCATCATGTGGGAAAACAGTTCCGGATCATATCTTCCTCTGAACAGATGCCTGAAAAGCGCATAATCACTGTAGGCATCAATGGCTGTGTCTATGTATTGTTCAAGGTTGTCACCGTTGAACATCCATGTCCTTGAAAAACCGTTTTTTTCGGCATGATCATAAAAGGAACGGATATACGGATTATCTTTCCCGGAGTTCATATTCCGTATCCTCCTTCATAATGTCGAGCATGATCTGCGCTATCTTCGGATCAAACTGTGTACCCTTTCCGTTTTCTAGCTCCTCTCTTACGGCATCCCGGGGCATATACTGTCTGTAGCTCCTGTTGCTTGTCATTGCATCGTATGCATCCGCAACACAGATGATCCTGGCTTTTAACGGTATCTGAACTCCTTCAAGTCCGTCCGGATAGCCTTTGCCGTCATAACGTTCATGATGCCACCGGGCTCCCGTTCCGATATGCTTCAGCTCCGGCATTTCTGAAAGGATGTCATAGCCTATGGAGGGGTGTGTTTTTATTATATTGTATTCTTCTTTGGAAAGACCGGTGGGTTTGTTTATGATCTCATCGGGAACCCCTATCTTTCCGATGTCATGCAGCATCGCCATATTGTAAAGATCATCGATATCTGCATCAGACATGCCCATCCTTTCCGCTATCATCTTTGAATACCTGGCAACCCTCATGGAATGCCCGTTTGTATACCTGTCCTTGGCGTCTATGGTTTTTGCCAGAGTATACATGGACTGCAGAGTGATCCTTTCGTTGGCCTTTTCAAGTATCGCATTTGCTTCATCCAGCTCAAGTTTCTTTTTTTCATAGGCCCGGTTCTGGTATTTGATGATGATGCCAAAGATCAGTGAGACCAGTATCAGCGACTGGATCACATCGATCGCAGCGGCATGTTCCGACGGGAATTTGACAACGATCTCCGGATGAGTCTGGCTGTAGAGGATACAGGCACTTTGAAAAACGACACTGAGCAGATAGATGACGTAGAGGATCCTTTTTCTGATTATGACCCAGCTGATGACCAGGCTCAAAAGCAGCCACAGCGGCATTCCTCCGTGATATCCGCCGGAGGAAAAATACATGACCGGAAAAAGAATGAAATTTGCAACGATCGAAAAGAGTACCGCCGCATATATGACATCTTTTGACTTCAGGGATACTATGAGGCAGATGACCGCAAACACGGCGGTGAAGAAAAATGCTCCTATCGCTATAATGGAGCTTCCCAGAGAAAGCGAGATGATAACAGACAAGGTAGACCCTGCGATGGCGATCACGACAGCTACATTGAGCATCTGCTGCCACAGATCAAATCCCGCTATCAGCTTTTCGTAAAATTTCTTATAAAGATTCTTTAACATTTTTGATCCTTTGCATAAATATCCGGATCAGATCAAAAATGCCTTAAAGTCAATCACAGAACCGTCCCCTGATCGATCCTACTTAACTATATCATAGTCACAGGATGGAGGAAAGAAGAAATACACCGTATTTATTATTCATTTCCGCCTCACGGGGCGCATCATTTTTTGCACATCCGGTCAGTATGATGACCAGACAAAGAGAGATCAGCACTTCTCAGTTTTCCTCAGGTGACCACGACGGCTGCAGCTCTTCGATCTGCAGATACCCGTCCGCCTTTGCCACTATCTGGTATTTGTCCTCATAAACGATCTCTCCCGGCGTATTTGTGTACACCACGAAATAGGGGTGGTTGTACCGCTCCAGAAGCCACAGGGCCGGACGGATCATCTTTATCATCTCATCGGAGTTTTCCGTTTTGAACCAGCAGACTACCGGCTCTCTGGCTTTGCATTGCGGCGGCCAGGGAAGGTTTTCCGCAAACCAGTCATCTATCTCCCTGAAGAGATCCGCATCCTCTCCCACCATGACATCCTGCTGGATCAGCTTCCAGCACATACTGAATATCCCTTTAGCATACATGGTGTTTTTTGCCAGCTCTTTTCCCTGTATCCGCACATATTTGAATTTCATTTTATCCATATCACGGCACCTCCGCAGCACCTTCATTATATCATTTCAGAAACCGGAATGTATTATTTTTTTCAGCAGCAAAAGACTGTGTGACCCTGATCGGGGGCTGCTGTCCCGGTTTGTATCCGAATGCGGTGTTTTGTGGTATAATAGGGAGCATGATTCAGAAAACCCGGAAGTTCAAAAACTACAAGGGGATACAGGCTTTTGCCCAGGAGGCTGTACAGGACAGGGACTATGAGGAAGCATCCTGCAGGCTGCTCCTTGTCTGGTATGAGCTTTGGGAAGCTGAAAAGGTAAAGAGATTTGCCGGAAAGCTTGCAAAGCTTTTTTCCGATGCCATAATAAGTGCCACCTGCTATCACGACAGGGGGAATATCCTGACCGTTCCCTTTGAGCCGCCGAAGGAGGGGAATTATCTCGTCTCCCTGATGCTTTTTGAAAAGGCGGATGTGTGCCTGTATCCGGTTGAAGATGAAAAGGATCCCGGAAGGGTCCTCAATGAAAAGATCAGATCGCTCCCTGCTGCAAAGGGAGTGTACCTGAATCCCGATAAATACCAGATACCCTTTGATACCATCCTTGAGGAAGCATCAAAGGGTGTTTGTGATGTGCAGTTTTTCGGGATGAAGTCAACTTTGAGTCCCGACTACAGTAATTTTTATCTGACACCCGGAGAAAAACCTGTTTTTAACACCTTTCATGCGGTGCTGTTCTGCGGGAAGGATCTTTTTGTGGAGGCCCACTACAATCTGGGCTGGACTCCCATGGGAAAGGAGATGAAGATCACAAAGGTCGTCCCTCCCATGATAGTGACCCATATCGACGGTATGAATGCCACATCCGTATACACGAAGTATCTGGGACTTGGAAAGGACCAGATCAATCCCTGGAATATCTGCGATTTCCCTCTGGTTCAGGAAAAGAACGGAATACTGAAGGCATATATCGGTCTGTCAGATCCCGGGGGTGACGGACTGAGCTTTGGCATACCCGTAAAGGAAGGGGATACCGTTCGGTTAAGCTACGGCAATCCGGATGAGATATTCAGGCATGTCAAAAAGGACAGCAAAAGGATGGCTGACTTTTGTCCGCAGGGTATGCTGCTTTTCATATGCGTGAACAGACTCATGCTCTTAAAGGAAAACGAACATCTGGAAACAGGTTTTTATACGAAGGCATTTCCTGAGGCTGCCCCGGTATACGGATTTGCAGAGCTTCATTCAAACAAAAAGGGCAGCGGTGAGTATAACAGTGCGCTGATATCAGTCTCCTTCAGAGAGGGAGCAGCGAAGGAAAAAGCAGGTTCTCTCCACGACACAAAGGATCCGGAGGATCCCTCCTACTGGAACATAGTGCCGACACAGTATAAGCTTTTTCATTTCTTTGCCGCCATGTCGGAGGATCTGATGCATACGGCAGATGTGGCAAGAAAGGCCAACAAGGCAAAGACTGATTTTCTCTCAAATGTATCTCATGAGATCAGGACACCGATCAATGCGATCCTTGGCATGGACGAGATGATCCTGCGTGAAACGGATGAGGATAATGTAAAGGAATATGCACACAACATCGAGGACTCCGGGAAGCTTCTTTTGGGACTGATAAACGACCTCCTTGATACGGCACGGATAGAGTCCGGAAAGATGGAGATCATCCCGGTAAAATACGATCTTTCATCCACTCTGAACGATATAGTGAACATCGTTACTCCAAAGGCGGAGTCCAAGGGCCTGGAGCTTTCGGTAAATGTCAATCCGGAGATCCCTCATGCGCTCAAGGGTGATGAGACCAGGATCAAGCAATGTGCCATAAATATTCTGAACAACGCCGTGAAGTATACGCAATCTGGAAGCGTGAAGCTTTCGGTTGATTTCAAAAAGCAGGGCGAATCTGCCGTCGATCTTTTGATCAGCGTGGCGGACACGGGTATAGGCATCAAAAAGAAGGATCTGGAAAAGCTTAACAAACCCTTTGAGAGACTTGATGAAAAAAAGAACTACGGAGTCGAGGGTACTGGCCTTGGTCTTTCGATCGTAAACAGCTTTTTGAAGCTCATGGATTCGCGTCTTGATGTTCAGAGCGAATACGGAAAAGGATCCGTCTTTTCGTTTGCCGTCAGACAGGAAGTGACAGACTGGGAGGTCATGGGGGATATCAATTCTGCAAGGCGCAGGGCCGGAACGGAAAAGGAGGCTTATCATGAAAGCTTCCATGCTCCCGATGCCACGATACTTGTGGCGGATGACACGGAGATGAACCTCATAGTCATCACTTCTCTTTTGAAGAATACGAAGGTAAAGATAGATACGGTTCCGGGCGGTGAAGAAGCGCTGATGATGGCGAAGATGAAAAAGTATGACATCATTTTCATTGATCAGCAGATGCCGGGAATGAAGGGTATAGAGGTGCTGAAAAAGATCCGTTCAAAAAAGGGCCCGAACCGTGATACGGTCTGCGTGATCCTTACGGCAGACGCGGTAAGCGGTGCGAGAGAAAAGTATATCTCGCAGGGCTTTGATGATTATATCTCAAAGCCGGTGAGCGGTCCCGCTCTCGAAAAACTCGTGAAAAAACATCTGCCGGATGAAAAGATCAAAAGTCCCGACGAAGAAAAAAAGCAGGAGACTCCAAAGCCTCATGACAGCAAAAAGGCTTTTCTGGAGCGACTTCAGGGGATAGAAGAGATCGATTATGGATCGGCACTTAAAAATGCAGGCTCCGGGGAGACTCTTGCAGAGCTTGCAGGGTCCTTTGCCCGTACCGGAAGCGAAAACCTGAAGCTGCTTGAAAAACTCATCGATGACCGGAACATCGAGGATTTCACTGTCAGGGTCCATGCCGTAAAGAGCAGCGCAAAGATAATGGGTGATGAAGCCCTTTCCAAAAAGGCCCGCGCTCTTGAGGAGCTGGGTAATAAAAACGATGTTGACGGTATCAGGGCAGCTTTCGACGATTTTATCTCAGACTACGAGACTCTGGTCGGAAAGCTGGCGGAATGCGAAAAGATCCTTGAGGACAGAAAGGATGAGGAACTGCCGGAGATTTCCGATGAAGACCTTTCTGATTATCTTCACAGGATGACCCTGCTGATCGATGAATTTGAATATGATGAGGCGCTGATGATAGCTGGGGTACTGCTTGATCATGACCTGAAGGACAGGAGAGAGGGTATAGAAAAAATAAGGTCCGCCCTTGAGGATTTTGACGGAGAGAGGGCAGCAAGACTGATCAAAGAACTGAGGTGAAAAAGGTGTGTCAAAAATTACTGTTTTTTGACATGGACGGTACGCTCTGGGATTACAGAAACTATATTCCCGAAAGCACGGTAAAAGCAATTAAACTTGCACAGAAAAAAGGCCACAAGGCCTTCATAAATACGGGAAGGAGCAGATCCTTCATCAGGGAGAAAAATCTGCTGGACATAGGCTTTGACGGGATAGTTTCAGGGTGCGGTACGATGATAGAATATGAAAATGAGGTCGTAAGCTCGCGCCTTTTTCCCGTTGAAGAGATAGACAGGATCCTTGAAGTGACAAAGAGATATGATTTCAAACTGATCATCGAGGGGACAAAGTGTCTGTATGCGGACGCAAAGGAATTTTACGGGGATGAAAGGGATGATTACTACATCAAAAAGATAGCCCGTGAGATGGGAGATGATCTGAGACCTCTGGCCGATGTCAGGACAGGACAGGTACAGAAGTTTTCCTGTGCCACAAGAGGCTGCGACAGGGCAGGCTGCATGAAGGAACTTGGGGATTCCTATGATTTCATAGAACACAATGAAAACGTGATGGAGGTCGTGCCGAAAGGCTACAGCAAAGGTACGGCCATACAAAAGGTGTGCGATCTTCTGGGATATGACATAAAGGATACCTTTGCCTTTGGAGACAGCATCAATGACAGGGAGATGCTGATCACCGCAGGGGTCGGCGTTGTCATGGGTTCAGGCACCGATGAAGCAAAGCAGTATGCCGACTATGTTACAACGGGACTTCTTGAGGACGGCATCATGAACGCCATGAAGCACTATGAAC
>CAMVDF010000088.1 GCA_947166195.1 uncultured Lachnospiraceae bacterium | reverse complement strand
CCCAGGATGATCCGCTTCGTTGATTCGCTGCCACACACCTCAAACGGCAAGATCAGCCGCGCCGCCATCCGCAAGGCGGACCGCGAGGAATTCGAAAGATCAAAATAGTCGATCAGAGAACCGTCCCCTGATCGAGACCCAGTTATAACCGGTTATAACTTTCTATCTCAGTTATAATTGGTTATAACTTTGAATCCGTGATATATTTTTTTGCCGAAAAATCAAGCCATTTTACACAGCCGTTCTGCTTCCTATCTTAGAAATTATAATACTGTAGCAGCAAGTGCTTCGGACTATGCTGAACAGTTACCAAAAAACTTTATTCCCTGATTTTTAAGTGCTATACTATATAAAATGTATATTGTGTCCTGGGAAAGGATAAGTGCTTACACCATGCAGGAATTATATGACCAATGGATCATCAGACCCTTTAATCATGTGTTTTTTTTGCTGTTCTTCATATTTCTGGCGATTCTTATTGCTGCTACCATCATTATGCGAAAAAAAAAGCGAAAACAAAAGACGGTGGTTTATAGCTTTAGTTTGCTTTCTCACAATAATTGTTTTTACACTTTATAAATATGCGATATATCTTGATACAGACTACCACTTGATCAGGGCGGATATGGGTGGCTTCGTAATATGGGGGGAATTACCTCTCCACCTGTGCAATATCAACATGCTTCTGATACCTATAGCCGTACTTGGTAAAAACAGGATCTTAACAGGTTACTGCTTCTTTATTTCGACCTTTTCGGTAGTTGTAGCGCTCAGTATGCCCGGACACGGTTTTAACGGGTATTCGCTTTTGCTTCCCAGGGTAATGGGCTTTTACGTTACGCATTTTCTCATCCTGATATCTGCGATCTTTCTTGTAAGCCTTGATCTGTATTGGCCGCAATACAGCGACCTTATAAGGATCCTGTTTCTGACTGCCTTTATCTCACTGGTGGTCTTTGGTATCAATATGATCCTTCGAGGAACCGGACTGCATGATAAAGCCAATTATTTCTATACCGTAGAAACAGAAGGCAACGCAGTTCTTGATTTTTTCTACGGTCTTATCCCTTATCCTTTTTTGTATATGCTTCCCGGACTTATTGTTCTGTTGGGCTATGAATTTATATTAACTGTTGCTCTTTCCTTCATGGACAGGCTCGCATCTTTTCATGAAACCACAAATAATAGGGCAGGTGAGATATGATACTGACTGATCGGGCAGAATTTACAACTGCCATAACAAACATTGTAAATGCCGGCATTACTCTTATCCCCATGATCCTGCTTCTTAAAAAAGCCTCGGAAAGAACGGAACTTAAGAGCAAATGCTTAATATGGTTTACCTCCTTTGGTTTTTTCTTTGCAGTGAGTCTCTTGGGCTTCATTGTCCACGGTTTTGTCTGGACGGACAAAGAAGCCGACATCCTCTGGAGGATACTCAATATCCTGATTTCATTTATGCTTGGAAGTTATGTTGTTGCAATCCTCTTTGAGACCCATGGACCGCTATATCTTAAGAGATATCTGATGATCAATTCAATTCTTGCAGTTGCATTTTCCGCCTTGCGGATATTTCTTGACGAGAAGTTCTCAATGGGTTTTATGGTTTTCATTATCTACTGTCTGCTGAACATTATATTTGTATCAGCGCAGTTGTATCGCAGCAGGAAGGAAAACCCTCATTTTATATGGCTTGCTGCCGGCATAGTATTTCTTGTGACAGGCAGCGTCCTACAGACGATCAAATCAATTCACTTTACCATAATATGGGAATTTAATTATAACTGCGTATATCATATATTTACCCTGATATTCGTTATCTTACAGTTTATCGGTGTGATGCATTCAATCAGGGCTAAAGAAGCATTACTTAACGGAGGAAACGTATGAACGTACCTTTTTTTAATCATATTTTAAACGATATTTCGGATGGTCTTATCCTGATCTCCGGAAACGGGATCGTACTGTACATAAATCCAAGCGCCAAGAAGCTTCTCGGAAATGCAGTACTTAAGGATGGTGTGACCTATGCCCAATATATGGCAGCAGACGAAAGTGCTGCCAACGATCCCTTCCACCAATATGTACTCGATTGCATTTATGAAAAGAACAGAAGCCATAACGGAACTGTAACTTATACACGACCGGATGGGATCGTTTTTAATTTCAACGTAAACGCATCATATGTCAAAGAGACGGACGACGCATCGGGTTCAGAGGTTATCCTTCGTTTTTCCGATGTCACCGAACTGCATAAGATCAGGGTAAAGCAGGATGATTCGATCAAGGTTCTTATAGGAATGATTGCCATAATGGCTTTCTGGGATTATCTCTATGCTGTCTGGAAGGAAGCAGGGGAGCCGATCTCAACAACAGCCCTGACCGTTATCGCCGAGTTGATAGGGGTAGCGGGCTCCATATTTGCTCTGCGTTTTACCAGCATAACCTTTGCGGATTTCGGTCTGGGTATAAAAAACCTGAAAAAATCCTTAAGCTTCAATACCATCCTGACACTGATCGTCATCGGCGTCATGATAACAGCCAAATTCCTCCTGCGTCTGTTCCTGCCGGAAAGCTTCAGTCCATCGGCCCCCTTCTTATATCTGAATGTCCTAAGGCCGATCGATCTTCTCTATATACCTACAGTTGTGATTCAGGAGTTCTTAATGCGCGGAGTCACTCAGGGAAGTCTCCAGAGGGTGATCGGTGACAAATACCCTTCTGCAGTTGCTATCATTGTAACATCCCTGCTCTTCGGATCCCTTCATATCCACAAGGGACTTATGTATATGGTAGGCTCTGCTCTACTCATAAGTTTCTTCGGCATAATATACCGGCGACAGGGATCCGTTTGGGGGCTTTGTATACCGCATCTGTTCTTAAGCTGGTCATTACGCATCATATGGGGATCGGGAGTATGAAAACAGATAACGAAAACAGGATTACCTCAATTGATATAATCAAAGGGATCGCCATACTTCTGGTCGTATATGCTCATACTGCTCCATTCTGCAGAAATTTCCTTTATACTTTTACGCTGCAGATATTTCTCATCACATCGGGATATTGTTTTAAAAACAGAATTTCGGACTTTGCCTCTTGGAAACACTATATGGCCGGAAAGTTGAGAAGTCTGTATGTTCCATGTGCCGTTTGTAATGGGATATATGCTCTTTTGGAGGGATTATTTCTTAGGATCGGCCTTTACACCGATGACCCCGCTTTTATCTCGATGACAAAAAACTGGCCGGTACCACAGAGGATATACTCAGCACATACTGTCACGGATATCCTTCGTAAGTTTGCACGAGTCATCCTTTTAACAGATACTACCCAGATGGGGACAGCCACCTGGTTTCTTATACTTCTGCTGGTGATCTGTGCTGTCCACGGTGCAATTTCATGCCTGATCATTAGACTGAATCCTATATTGGGCAGGATCATTCTTATATCAATCTTTATACTTATGTCCGCACTGGGTCAGTATGTCCGTCTTAATATCCCCGGCTGGGATTTCGTAAGATGCTCTTTTTTCGGCTATGCTGTTTTTCTCATAGGTATCATCATAAAGGAGTTGAACCTCGGTTTTCTTGAAAACCCATTCCTTGGTCTGGCAAGTTTTCTTTCTCTTGCCTGGTTCTCCCGATTTTATTTTATGGAGCTTGCAAACGCCCGGATAGACAATGTTGCTATATTCATGCTCGGAAGCCTCGGCGGATGGTGTATGCTAAAACCCCTTGCAGACATAATTGCTAATATGCCGCACCTCTCAAGCATTTTCCGCTATATTGGAAAAAAAACGATTCCAATCATATGCCTGCATATTCTCCTGTTCAAAGCAGTAACGTGGCTGTACATATTAACCCACGCTCTTCCAAGGATATATCTTGCTTCCTTCCATGTGTACTTTGATACTTCCGAACTGTACAAGCTCCTTTATCTGGCAGTAGGTGCGGGAGGGTCGCTTCTGATCGCCGGATTATGGAACCGACTGCCCTGGGGACAGGATCCTATTTTTATGTCAACCAAGGAAAGGATCAACAGGAATCAAAAAAATGAAACTGATATTTATACGACACGCTGAACCTGATTATATTAATGACTCCCTGACCGAAAAGGGAAAAAGGGAGGCGCAGTGCCTGGCGCAGTACCTGAAGGACTGGGAGATAGACGAGATCTATGTCTCTCCCCTCGGCAGGGCAAAGCGTACGGCCGAGCCGACGTTAAAGATAAGAGGGCAGGAAGCCGCTGAGCTTGAGTGGCTGAAGGAATTTGATGTGCGCATCCACAGGCCCGACAAGCCGGAGGATGTCACATCGGTATCCTGGGACTGGATGCCTTCCGACTGGACCGTTTATCCCGGTTTTTATGATTATGATAAATGGAAGGACCATCCCGTTATGACGGCCGGGGGTGCAGGAAAGGAATACGACCGGGTCACGGGATGCTTTGAAAGATTCTTAAAGGATCACGGATACGAAAAACAGGGAAATCTGTTTCTGGCAAAACGCCCGAATAATGATACAATAGTGTTCTTCACGCATTATGCGGTATCCATCGTTATGATCAGTTTCCTGCTCCATGTTTCACCGATGATACTGTGGCACGGGATGGTGGCGCTGCCTTCGTCGGTCAGCATCCTTGCAACAGAGGAGAGAAGGCAGGGTATCGCAAGCTTCAGGATGAATGCATACGGGGAGACCGCTCATCTTTTTGTAAATGATGAACCCCGGTCCTTTGCGGCAAGATTCTGCGAGTGCTATGATAATAAAGACGAGAGGCATTGAGAGATAATGTATTCTTTTTTACTGGCAGTAATATATCTGATATTCATAAGCCTTGGTCTGCCGGATTCCCTTCTGGGTTCCGGCTGGCCTTCGATGCAGGTGTATTTCGGAGTTCCTTCTTCCTACGCAGGATATGTGTCCATGTCCATATCCTTCATGACCATCATCTCTGCGCTGTTTAGCCCCCGTATGATCAGAAGCTTTCATACAAAATGGATCGTCATCGTATCCATTTTCCTGACGATAACAGGTCTTGCGGGTTTTTCCTTCTGCACTTCATACAAAATGCTTTTTCTCTTTGTGATCCCCTACGGTCTGGGAGCCGGAGCCATCGATGCTTCGGTCAACCACTATGTTGCGGAAAATTTTTCATCATCGGTGATGAATTTCCTGCATTGTTTTTACGGAGTCGGGGCCGTGATAAGCCCGAATATCATGGGACTTGCCTTAAGCCGTGCCCGGTGGAACGAAGGCTACAGATGGACTGCCTTCATCCAGACAGGCATCCTCATCATAGTGATCCTGTCCCTGCCGCTCTGGCAGAAAAATGAGGAGGCATCGGGAGGTTCAGGCGGTGTTTCAAAAGACAGCGCAGGTATCAGGGAAGCATTAAAGGTGCCGGGGGTGGTTTTGACACTGATCGCCTTTTTTTCATACTGTGCAGGTGAGGCCACCTGCTTTTTGTGGACCTCAAGCTACTTTGCGGGAACAAAAAACGGTCTTTCGGACCGTATGATCGCCTCCTTCGGTTCACTCATTTTCGGCGGACTGATGCTTGGCAGACTGATATCGGGATTTGTTTCAAACAGGCTGGGAGACAGATTCCTCATCAGGACCGGTATTGCGGTGGAGCTTGCGGGGATAGCCCTTGTTCTTCTTCCTGCAGGGCATTTCCTTCCGGCGGCCATCGGTTTTATTATCATAGGAACGGGAATGGGCCCGGTATATCCTGCGATCCAGCATATGGCTCCGGAAAATTTCGGAAAGAGATTCAGTGCGTCGGTGATCGGACTTCAGATGGCATCAGCCTATGTGGGAAGCACCTTCATGCCCATGGTCTTCGGCATATTGCAGCAGCACATCGGGATCGGCATCATGCCGTTTTACCTTCTCATATTTGCCGTTCTTAATCTGGGATTTCTTGAGATCACATACAGAAAGCTCCCCAAACCGGGGGATACCGTCATTTGATCAGTTCCGTGATATTTTCGATCTTCTGTGCAAAGATCGAGGGATTGTAAAAAACGGAGTAGGGATCGTCCGCAGTTATCGAGACCACCTGTATGTCGTTGTTTGTTATTATCTTTTTGTATTCATCCTGCCAGTCCAGGCCGTAATACTTGTTTTTCCTGATATCATTGGAAAGCAGGATCGACGCGGGCAGATCCTCGGGCAGTTTGTATCCCCTGAGACTTTTGGTATTCTCATAAAGGTTTTCAAGTTCGTTTATCTGAGCATCCTTCATATATCTTTTGACATACATATCTTCCATGATGTCGTAATCATCCCTCAGTCCGCTTCCGTAGAAAAGATATTTGTAGACGGGGGACTGAAGCCCCACATAGCCCGTTGCGCACAGCAGTCTCTGATCCATTCCTTCCACCTTCGGAATCCTTTTCATGATCCATGCATATTCGGCCTCATTTCTGAAAATGCCCTCGAGATAATGTCTGGCAAGAGTGGGGTAGTAGGGATTCATTCCGACAAAAGCGGATACATCCTCACGATATTTGTTTATATAATCAAAGGCATACAGCCCCGAAGGCTGGTCGGCAACAAGGATCACCCTGTCCTTTACTCCAAGGGATCTTAATGTTTCGTGGATCGTCTCGGTAAAGAAGGAAAGGGTCCTTTCCCTGTCGGTATCTTCACTGAAGCCTTTTCCCGGAAAATCTATTATTATGGTCCTGAAAAGCTCTTCGCCGGTTTCGGGGTCGGTCTTGATCGAGAGTCTTTCGGTCAGAGGACGGTAGTCCATGGTGGGACAGGGATCAGCATCAGAGCCGAGGATGACCACGGTGTATTTTCCGTGTCCCTCGACAAGGGTTGCGATCTTTGTGCCGTCTGCATCCGCATAGGTTATGTTTTTGTCACTGAATTCTTTTACTTCGTCTTCAAGACCTGCGGACATTTTGTGTCTGAATACGGAATATCCGATGGTAAAGATGACAAATCCCGCGGCGACGGCTGCGGAGAGCTTGAGCATATCCCTGAAGATCTTTTGAAACATGGGGGTATGTTCGTAAAACTCACTTATTATGCCGCAGAGCTTTTTGATCAGCACGGCAGATACCGTTGCCAGAACAAATACCACGATCACATAGAGGAATATGTTTTTGATATAAAAAACGGGCTTTGTCTTGTCATCGATGAAATGGTGGCCGAAGAGTTGGACGAAGAGCCCGTGGATCAGGTAAAACTCAAGGGTCATGGAGCCGAAAAACCCGAGAGCCCTGTCAATTTTTTCCGGAGGGTTTATATATGGCAAAAGGATGTATATAAGGATCGATATGCACAAGCCCGCAACAGTCTGAAGTAATATACAGGGGATATTGATCAGATAATAACTGAAGTCCGTGCCTGTCAAACCTTTGATCAGCCGGTAGACATCACCGCTTCGTTCCGTCAGCACAAAGCATATGATGAATATGGCAGCAAGGGATAGTGCGGCTTTCAGGGTTTTCTTTTTTGTGCTTAAAAACTGCTGTATCCTTTCTTCGTTTTCGGCAAATATTATACCGGCGAGAAAGACGGGAGGGGAGTTTATCCACCAGTCGCCGAGTATCCGGACATAGCAGTAAACACTGTATGCAAGGATCACAAGGCCCATGAGTAGAAGCGGATGCTTTCTGTTTTTGCGGTAGACAAACCAGTATCCCGTATAGATCACGGTTATCGTATACACATACCAGGAATAAGGGTTTATGGGGGAGTACACATTGTTTCGAAAGACGAAGCGCACCCACAGGTATATGAGGTTTGTCAGACAGAAAACAAGCAGGATGGGATTTATCCGTCTGACCAGAAAGCCGTCAAAATAGTTTTCCCGAGTCTTCCGGCTTTTTGTCAGGCCGTAACCTGACGAGAAAAAGAAAAACGAGACCAACAGATACCCTATGGGCACAAAGATCTCAAGCCCCGGCTGCCGCACTCTTGCCGGAACCCATGAAGCGGAGGTTTTTTGTGCCAGGTGGTGCATCATGACAAGGATCACGAACAGTCCCTGGACCATTTTCGTTTTTTTGAGGCTCATACGAAAAATCCATTCTGTCACAGGGGACGGTTCTCTGTGACGCCGCTGTTTATCAGGGGGTTCAATGTTTTTTGAGAGATTTTGTCACAGAGAACCGTCCCCCTGTGACAAGATTTGAAAGCTTTGCAAGTCCGAAGGCGAGGACACAGATGACGGCAAGCGTTACAAAAAAGTAGAGGATACTTGCGGTGTAACTCATTTCCCGGCCAGAAAACAGTGTCAGCATCTTTTGTATGGTCACATGATGAACAAGAAAAACCGGGTAGGAATACCGGCTCAGAAAACCGACGGTACAGTCGTATACCTTCCTGTTTTTCATCCGCCTGTCAAGCATCATGCTGAAGGCGGAAAGTACGATGTAAAAGCATACCGCAAGGATGGGTGAAAGTATCAGGGTGCTTACGGGGAGCGGAAATATCATTATGACAAGGGCACAGATGATAGAGTGCTATATGGTTTTTGGCGGTATGACAAGGGCACAGACGAGAGCGGGGATCGCCGTGTACGATTTTATCATGCGCCGTCCCATACGCCCCAGGAGCATGCCCGTCCAGAATGACAGGAGACAGGTGATGATGTTGATGTTGTCGGAGATCACCACCCATGCATTGTACTTTGACATGAAGGGCAGATATCGTCTTGAGGTATTGAGTGCAAATAATAAGACCACGATGACTGTGGCGGTGACGGGGATCT
>CAMVDF010000087.1 GCA_947166195.1 uncultured Lachnospiraceae bacterium | reverse complement strand
GTCTGATCAGGTCCAGGAACTCCTCTTTGTATTCATCGCCCAGAGCAAGCTTTGATACCTGCTTTGAGACATCGTGTATGCTCATATTGCCGGTGTATTCGCTGTCGTTTAATATCATGCCGCACTCGGCAACATAGGCTGCAAAGAGTGTATCACAATCCGGAGACTTAGTATAGCATCTGCCGCTTACCGGGAAGTAGATGAGCTTTGATTCATCAGCCTCAGGCTCCTTGTACCGTACAGATACTGTCAGCCATTCATCCGTAAACGCTCCCTGCTTTGACAGATCCGTGTTCTGGTAGCGAAGAGTGGTGCCGTCGCCTGTTGTATCATCATTCATCTTTATCTCGTACATCACTGTTATGGCATGTCCGCTTCCGACCTCGCCGCCGTCCTTTGTGTCATCGTGGAAATCCCTGGCAGCCATCTGCCTGTTCTCGTAGCCCACGAGACGGTACTCGGAAACATATTTCGGATTGAACTCTGTCTGGAACTTCACATCCTTTGCAACCGTGAAAAGTGTGGAATTGAATTCGTCGAGGAGGACCTTTTTTGCCTCCGACAGGCAGTCAATATATGAATAGTTGCCGTTGCCTTTGTCTGCCAGGGTCTCAAGCGTTACTTCGTTGTAGTTGCCTGTGCCAAAGCCGAGAACAGAGAGAAAGACACCGCTTTCTTTTTTGTCGGATATCAGCTCTTCAAGCTCATCCTCTGAGGTTATGCCGACATTCAGATCGCCGTCGGTTGCCATGATGACACGGTTGTTGCCGCCCTTGATGAAGTATTTTTCAGCCAGCCTGTAGGCGGATCTGATGCCCTCGCCGCCGTTTGTGGAGCCACCGGCTTCCAGACTGTTGATGGCTTTTTTGAGCTTCGTCTTTTCATTTCCGGGAACGCCTGCGATGACAACATCGGAATTTGATGCATAGGTTACGATCGAAACCCTGTCATCCTCATCAAGACCCTCAACCAGCATATCAAAGCCCATCTGCAGGAGAGGCAGTTTGTCATAAGAATTCATGGAACCGGAAACATCTATGAGAAAAACGATGTTTGATGCCATATTCTTTGCTTCTTCCATTTCCCTGGCCTTGATCCCGAGGTTTACAAGTTTGGTTTCGCTGTTCCAGGGACAGTCGATAATGGATGCGTTCACTGCAAAGTCATCCCCGTTCTTCGGGCTTTTGTATGCATAATCAAAATAGTTTACAAGCTCTTCTGTGCGTATGGATCCCTTTGGTATATCAAAAAGAGAATATCCGTCGTTGATCATCCGCCTGAAGTTTGAATAGCTTGCAGTATCGACATCCGCACCAAAGGTTGAAAGAGGAGAGGAAGCCACATCGGTGAAGGGATTTTCTGCCACGCTGTTGTAGGTTTCGCCGTTTGGACGGTATTCCGGTGCGGGCTCGGGGTAAATGAGACCGGGGCAGAGTTTGGAAGCTTCCATATCAACCGCCTGTGAACGGGCATAGCTGTCAGCGGAATATGAGTTTTCTGCTGCGGCAAAGGATTCATTTTTGTATTCCCCGGTCTCAGCCTCAATATAATAAGAACCTGCCGCCTCCTCATAATTTTCTGCCGCCCCTGCCTCATCTGGGTACTCGGCCTCGATACATACCGCCGGTGACTCTGCAGCCGTTGCATCGGAAGCGCCTTTTACCGCGCCGCATCCCGTCATTGATGTTGTTACGATGGTTCCTGCAAGGATTGCCGTGATGATCTTCTTTTTCATAATTGTTTCCTCCGTATTTTTAATTTGTTTATGAAAAGCATTTTTTTTCGCCTTCTGTCTGTATAGACGCAAACCATCCGCCAAGGTTTTAAAAAAGTTTTGTGGGACAGAGAAACGTCCCCTGTCCCACTTCAGATTGAATGATCAAGCTTCATGGTTTATAATTTGAAGCAGTTTTATCATCAACATTTACCAGGGGGATATAAGGATGAGAGATATGAAAAGAATCATCAGGCTTGTGACGGCGGCGGTGCTTATGACTTCAATGATACTGACACAGACTTCGAGCATATATGCATCGGAAAAAGAGGAGGTATCCGACAGGGATGTATCCTATGAGGAAAAGGAACTTCCCGTGGTCAAAAAAGAGCTTACGGATGAGACCGTAAAGATCCGTTATTATAGCTCAAGTCCAAGTGTTCCGTACATCGGGATCAAAGAGTTTTACGATCACATCATGGAGGACAGCCTCGATCCCGGCGATCATACTTTGACGGTAGAAAAGGACGGCGACGGCACTTACGTACTCACAAATGCCTACGGACAGGCAAAGATCGACACCGAAAAGGATGTGATGAGTTCCGATAATATGACGGAGTTTACAAATCTCATGTCTCTGATCCAGGAGGGCATCGACAGCTGCTACTGCGACGGTATCCCCTATGTTAGGATCAGTGAGACAAAACGTACCGGAGACGGGAGTGTGAAGTATGATCTTGGGAAATATGATATAGATATCTACGGCGATGATGACGATGTGTATTTTCCGGCATCGACTCTTTCCGATATCTTCACCGATCTCGTGTATCATTACATGGTCTGCAACGGCGAGACCGTTTATTTCAATGTAGATGAGTCGGTGATGTATGAGAATATAGCTGACCGTGATCCTGATTATGCACTTCCCATAATAAATGCGCTGGAAGATGACAATAAGAGGCCGAAGGATATGGCAGAATACGCATACAATAAACTGCTCTTTACCTTTGACAATTTCTATGGTCTGCCCGGAAAGGCTGCCTTAAATGATGATCTGGCTGAAAAAGGGCTTGAACAGGCGCTGACGGAATATGGCAGTGAGGGAGAAAAGACCCTGGAGCTTCTGAAGTCTGAGGATTTCGCGGAATATATGGAAGGGCTGAAAAAACTCAATCTGTTTGTCTATGACGGGGGACATACTGATGTAACCAGTGCACGTCTTGCAAATGCCGGGCAGGAAGAACTGGATAATAAATGTGATGAACTGGAAGAGGAACTGGAGGATGGGTTCAAAAATATCCAGAGTGACTACGATGAAATAGAAGAGTTCTGGAAATATTACAGCCCAAGGATAAAAATGAGAAACGATGCCTATAATGGCGAGAAATATATCAAGCAGGGTGATACGGCGGTATATGTTCTTGACTCCTTCATGGGCTTTGATATGGGAAAATGGAACAGATACTACAAGGAAGGCGGTTCAAAGCCCTCAATGCTTTCCATGAGGGGTGATGACATTCTGTACATAGATGAATGTATGAAGGATGCCGATGAGGATCCGGAGATCAAAAATTTTGTGATCGACTGTTCAAATAATACAGGCGGATCTCTTGACGAGGTGGCCATGCTTACCTGCCTTATAACAGGAGAAAGAGAGGTCTCATTTTGCGATGAGAATGTGAACACGGGACAGAGACTGGTAGAGACCTATGAGGCAGATACGAATTTTGACAGGGAGTTTGATGAAAAGGATGAAAGAGAACCCTATGATCTGAACTTTGCCATCCTCACCAGTTCAACCTCATTTTCCTGTGGAAACATATTCCCTTCCATAATGAAAGACAAGGGATATCTGATAATGGGTGAAAGAAGCGGCGGAGGCAGCTGCGCGGTACTGGTCGGGACTACAGGCGAGGGAATGACCTTCAGGATGTCGGCATACAGCGGACGTATGCTGAACGAGGCAGGAGAGAACATCGACAACGGAATAGAAGTGGACGGATCTTCTTCCCAAAAGATCAAACGGACTGACACGGTTTACGACAGTGGAACTCACAAACAAAGATACCGGAGAAACCGTACAAAGGAGAACTCCCGACTACTCCGGCTTTTATGATATAGAAAATCTGTCAGAAGCGATCAACGATTATTACTCAAAAAAATAACACCAGTGTGGGTCAGGGGACGTTTCTCTGTCCCACATTTATGTAAATTTGAATTCAACCGGAAATATACGACATAAAATGCTGAAATGATTAACATAAAAGTGGGACAGAGAAACGTCCCCTGTCCCACGAAAAACTGCTCCACATGAAACCGGGACAGAGAAACGTCCCCTGTCCCACACGAAAGAGGAATGATATGAGTTACAAAAGATTAAAAAAGATACTGTTGTCGGGTGTCCTGGCCCTGTCTTTGGCAGTAGGGATGACAGGGAATACTGGAGCCATATTCGCGGAAGAAACAGAACCGGTCATAAGCGGCGAAGTACAGCCGATAGAAGCTGCATCCGAAAATGATGCGGAGCCTGTGACAGTCCCGGAGGAAAGTGCGACGGAGGAAACAGCGCCGGAGAACACGGAGCCTGAGATTCCGGAGGATACACCGGATGTCCCGGAAGAAACCGTGTCTGCAGATGAGACGGTATCTCCAAATGAGACAGTATCTTCGGATGAAACGGTATCCTCAGACGAAGCGCCCGCAGGGAATGCCGTCATAAACACCGTTACGGGTGATATCTCGGAATACCTGATCCAGAAGGGCGGCTTCCCGGATTTCAAAGAAGATGAGGAAGGAAAGGAAAGCCCTGCCAAAATTTACGGCAGCACTTATAACGAAGCCGTAGGTGCGGTTGCGGATGCCATAAAAAACTGGGACGGCAGCAGTTCAGTGACGGCAGATATCAGCGGATACTCCATCAGTTTCGATGATGCCGGACATCTGCTTGCAGATGTCATAAACAGCCACCCGGAGTTTTTCTATGTGGACGGTGCCTATACCTGTACTTATGATCCTTCGGGAGCGGCGCAAAATATAAATATCAACATCAGGGAAGGCTATACCATTGAGTATTCGGATGCTTTCAACAGAAAGGTCGCCGAGATACTTGCCAATGTGGACAAGACCTGGACTGACCTCCAGAAGGTCATGTATATCCACGACTATCTGGTCACCCATGTCCAGTATGACTTGAGCTACAGCAAATACAGTGCAGAGGATGCCATCGTCGGAGGCAGTTGTGTCTGCGAAGGTTACAGTCTGGCCTACATGTATCTGATAAACAAGATCTCATCAAAGTTCAAATGCGATTATGTCGGAAGCGACGGGATCAACCATGCCTGGAATTACCTGACGCTGAATGGAAAGCAGTATTACGTCGACTGTACCTGGGATGATCCGACCACGGGTACTGATGACGGCAGATCCACCCATATGCCCGAGTATTACTGCGGCCATGATAATTTCCTTTTGAGCCGTGCTACCCTGCAAAAAAGCCACAAGTCCAGTGACTGGAGAAACAAAGAAGGAGATAATATCTATAATTCCGTTGCGGGATCAAATGATCTCGAGGATATGCCCTGGTCTGACATGGATTCTGCCATGCCCATGGTTGGAAATACGGGCGCATACTATACCGGCATGTATGATGTGTCCCTGTTTTCCTACGACTTCAAAACCTCCGCATCCAAAAAGCTCACCGATTATGAAGCAAGGTGGATGGTATGGGGCGACAGCGGCTGGTGGCAGACAAACTACAGCAGGCTTGCTGCGGTCGGAAACTATTTCACCGCCACGACTCCCACCCAGGTTCTTCTCGTAAATTCCGAGACCGGTGCCAAAAAGACGATCTACACCTTAAGTGACAGCGAAAAGGCAAAGGGATATATCTACGGAGCCGGTGTTGAGGACGGGAAGCTGTATTATTTCCTCTATACCAAATACAACAGCGGCGTCACGGGCAGCGGAACGATCGATCTTTCTGCTTATGATAATAAAGGCGTGGCGGCAGTGCTTGATATCACGGAGGTCGAACTCGGGATAGGTGAGACGGTACAGTTAAAGGCGGAGATCGTACCTGAGGAGACCGAAAACAAAGAGGTTATCTTCAGAAGTCTCGATCCTGACATTGCAACGGTTGACGGTTCCGGCCTGGTCCGCGGTGTTTCCGACGGTGATACATCTATTGAGGCTGCACCCGCAGCCGGCGGCAAAAGTGCATTCTGCAGGGTGAATGTCAGATCGAAAAAAACCCGGTACTTTACCGTTTCATTTGTAAACGACGGCAATACGATCTATTCCGAGCAGGTAAAAGAGGGAGAGATCATAGGTAATGTTCCCACAGACCCTGTGGGAGCCACCCCCTTTACCGGCTGGTTTATGGATAATAAGACCCTGTGGAACCGCAATTTTCCGGTGACACGTGACCTGATCCTCACTGCGGGCTTCGCTCCTGTAGCGATCCCTTCAAGATCCGGCTCGGGGCTTGATACCTTCATCCCGGCTGCATCAGGAGAAACGTTTTATCTTGTAAAGGGACAGACCTATGATCTGGACCCGGACTACAAATGGACTTCTTCAGATCCTGCCGTTCTTCAGATAAAAAAGAACAAACTGAAGACAAAGTCGGTCACAGAGGGCACTGCCGTAACCGGCACATCCCTTTCGGGAGGCGGAGATGTAAGTCTTGATATAAAAGTTTTCACGCCTGTATTACAGAAAAAGGCCACGGTACTTGTGGGAGAGACCATACCTTTGAGCCTGGAACTTGGCGGTAATGAAGGATACAGCAATGTTACCTGGTCCTCATCAAACCCCGGAGTGGCAACGGTCTGCGACGGACTGGTGGTCGGCTGCCGCAAGGGCAGCTGCAAGGTGACTGCCTATGTGAACGGCAGGGCCTTCACCTCGACCGTAAAGGTGGTCGAGAAAAAAGCCGCAGGACTTATTGGCGATGAGACAGTGAGGGTTGAGCCCCTTCAGACCATAACTCTGAAGTTTTCGGACGGCTTCAAACTGAAAAAGGCAGAGTGGGATTCCTCACTTCCGCTGACAGTGGTAAAAGACAAGAACAAAAAGGTCGTAGCATATCAAAACGACGTGGTCAGGATCACCCCCGGCGGGAAACTGAAGGCCATGGGCCCCGGAATGATAAAGGTTACTGCAACGACCCGGGAAGGCGAAAAGACCTTTACCATCCATGTTCCAAAGCCTGCTGCCAGGACCTACTATCTGCAGTCCGGAAAGAGTGCGGCACTTTCCATCATGGGTGCAAATACGAAAAAGATGAAATGGCTTTCATCGGCAGAATCTGTCGCAAAGATCAAAAACGGAACGGTTAAGGCAGGCGCAAGCACCGGCTTTGCTACGGTGTCGGGCAATTACAACCCGCAGAAAAGCGGCCATGGTTTTGATTATGTCGTAAATGTATATACGGAAAAGCCCGTATTTGAGCTTGCGGGAGAAGGACAGCTCAGTGCTGCAAATTCGGCAGGCACGGTCTTCAACCTGAGTGTGAAGGAAGGCACGGTGTGTCGTATCAAGGCGAGGGCGGGTACCGTCTTTGAGCCGGTCATTTTCAAGAGCAAAAACAAGGCAGTCGCTTTTGCCGATGAAACGGGAACGCTGTATGCCAGAAAATCCGGCAGCGGCATGGCTGCAACAAAGCTCACTGCAAAGATCGCTGGCAAAAACTACACCATAAATGTCCGCGTAAGCAAATAACAGCCGTGTGGGACAGGGGACGTTTCTCTGTCCCACATTTATGTGAACTAAGTCCAACGCGGAATACACAATAATAATAACCAAAATGATTGACATAAAACTGGGACAGAGAAACGTCCCCTGTCCCACCCATCTTCCGTAAATCCGCAATTGAATTACTCCCGATTTAGAGTTATAATAGTCTGATGCTTTGTGTTCGAAAGGGAGTGAACATTTTATGACTAAGTATATAGTCAAACGGATTCTTTTCGGTGTGCTCACGGCTTTTGTGGTGGCAACGCTTACTTTTTTCATTATGAATCTGGTGCCCGGCGGCCCGTTCCTTGCGGAAAAGGCGGTAACCCCGCAGGCACAGGCGGCAATGGAGGCCAAATACGGGCTGGACAAGCCGCTTTTTGTGCAGTATCTGACCTACATGGGTGACATCCTCCACGGGGACATGGGGATGTCCCTGAAAAAGAGAGGCTTCACGGTAAATGATATAATACGGAACAAATTTCCGGTATCGGCAAAGCTGGGTCTGCTGGCGGTGCTTGTATCGGTCCTCATCGGCGTTCCTCTGGGGTCGCTTGCAGCCTACAACAGGGGCAAGGCTCTGGACAATATCATCATAGTCTTTTCAACGGCGGGGATTGCCGTACCCACATTCTTAAGTTCCACCCTCATGATGTATTTTCTGTCGGTGAAACTGAAACTGCTTCCCTCACTGGGGCTTGAGACCCCCTCAAGCTATATCATGCCGGTGCTGGCGCTTTCTCTCTACCCGGCAAGCTACATAGCGCGCCTCATGCGCTCGTCCATGCTCGATGTCATCGGACAGGACTATATGAGGACGGCCAGAGCAAAAGGCGTTTCAACCTTCAAGATGATCTTCAAGCACGCACTCCGCAACGCGATCCTGCCGGTAGTCACCTACCTCGGACCGCTTCTTGCATATCTCATGACAGGAAGCTTCATAGTGGAAAAGATCTTTACCATCCCGGGACTTGGCTCTGAATTTGTGGCAGCCATTCCGTCGAGGGATTATCCCCTCATCATGGGAACCACGATCTTTCTGGCATGTCTCATCATTATGATGAATGTACTCGTAGACATCGCATACGCGTTCATCGATCCGCGTATCAAACTGAAGTAAAGGGGGATGGAAGAGTTGGATAATAAGAAAAACCCCTTGTCGTTACAGCTGAATGTGGAGGATTTCGTACCCGCAACCCCGGATGAAAAAGAATCCCTTGTGATAATGCGCGAATCCGTGGGCTTCTGGAAGGACGGCCTTCGCAGATTCCGGAAAAACAGGATCGCAATGGCAGCCTTCGCTGTGGTTGTGGTCATCATAATACTG
>CAMVDF010000086.1 GCA_947166195.1 uncultured Lachnospiraceae bacterium | reverse complement strand
ATTCCATTTATACTGATCCGTGTGCAGGTTCTTAAAAAAGTTTTTCTGTTCGTTGTTGTTTTCTGCCATATTAAGGTCCTCTCTTTTGAGTGAATCATTCTATTCTCATTCTCAAAAGTGGGACAGAGATACGTCCCCTGTCCCACTTAAATTACGGTAAAGCCCAGATGCTCCTCCGTCGTAGCCTTCACATTTACCTGATCTATATCTATATCAAGAGTCTCTGCTATATTCTGCCTCATACGGTCGATATACGGACGAAGCTTCGGTGCCTGGGCGATGACCGTGGCATCGATGTTTTCCACAAACAAAAGCTTTTCGGAAAGCATACTCCCTACTTCCCTTAAAAGCATCAGGCTGTCCCGATACGCATGACTTTACTATTTTGAACCCTTTACCGACTTTACCTTAAGTGTAGCCTTCTTTCCGGAACCGTCGGTTGCATATACGGTTATATTTGCTGTTCCCGTCTTTTTGGTGATGATCATAAGCCTGTATCCGATTCCGTCTTTACACCCATATAGTTTGTATAACTTTGCTGATGCTACCTTCGGATCACTGCTCTTTATCTGAGGCTCCAGGACCTTGCCCCCGTGACCTCTGGTGTAGCCCAGTCCCATGTCACCGGTAAAGGCATCCAATAAAATACCGTCTTCTCCTCCATAAGCAGGCATTTCCTTGGTTTTGTTTTTTATACTTTCATTATCCGGATCTACCCGCAATATCCTTGTCGGCGGAACAACTTCGAAGCCTTTTTCAAGCACTATCCCGGATCCGTCTGTGGCCTTTGCCTTTACCGTTACACTGAAGCAGTCATACCCCTCTATCAAGCCTATTTTTTTGTCCACCTTCAGCTTTCCGTTTTTGACTGATATGAGTCCCGCTTCTTTGATCTGGGCTGTCACATCTCTTGAGCTTCCGGATGAATAACCCAGAACCCTGACCGGATCCTTGTCCCATTCCAGCTTCTTTATGGTCGGCTTTCCGTAGGCAGAACCGATGGCGGCCCTTACCTTCATGGTCTTTCCGTAGCAGACTGCCTGCATATCCTTATCAAGAAACATACCAAGCTTTGAAACAGGTACGATGACCTTTATGGTCACTGTCGCTTTTTTGCCGGAACCGTCCCCTGCCTTACAGGTTATCTTTACCGTGCCTGCTTTTTTTGCAGTGACCTTTCCTGTGCCGTCAACCGTTGCCACTGAAGGCTTTGAGCTGGAAAAAATAACCGGTGCCGTATTTCCGACTGTCTTTCCGTCAAGCTTTATCACATTTTCCACTCTTGTCGTGTTTCTCACATCTACATTATACAGTCTTGCGGATTTAATGTTTCCGTTGCTCCCTTTTACGGGGATGTTTACATCCCTGTCGGGATCCTTGTCTGCACCGGGCGCAAGAAGAGTCACTGCTGTCGCACCATCGACCAGATCCACCTTTTTGGAGACATTCCCGGCTGAGGTCTCGGCAACGATGGTAAAACTTCCGCCTGAGCTTCCCTTTGATGAGACCTTCCCGCTCTTTGCATTTATCGTCACACCGGCCGGTGCACCTTCAAGCTTCCACTTTACCGAATTTTTCGGAAGCTTTCGATTCAACCTGTAGGTGAGGCTCTTTCCCTTTGCAAGGATATCTGATCCCACGATCGACATCCCTGCTGTCGCGCCGCCTTCGACAGATATGATCTGCTCTGAAGGATCGGTCATGGTGCCCAGTCCCGTGATCCTTGAGACCATCAGCTTTCCGGTCTCACCCGCCGGCAGACCGTTGTCAAGCAAGGTTGCTATCAAAACCTTTGCAGTACCGTCATCTTCCGCCTCTACGTAAAAACCTTCCTTCACTTCCCCTGATACAGCGTTTGGCTTCTTTCCGTTTACCGTATAGATATATCCCAGTGTCCCGCTCTTTGAATTGCTGCCAAAAGTCACATACTGGTTTGCAGACACCGTCCCGGGCATGCCGATCACGGGAGCTGATGTATCTTCAACAGTCTTTAAGAGCGCTGCCGCATTGATCATTCCGGCACCTATCCTGTACGGACTTGAAACCTTTGTTGCAGTCTTTTTTATGGCTTTTTCCACATCATCCGGATCAGCCTTCCCTCCCATCGCGCTTATATAGAGAGCACAAATACCTGCCACAACAGGAGTTGCCATTGAGGTTCCGTTCCAGGAGGAATAGTAAGGATAATCCTGAGTGACATTCTTTCCTCCGCCGGTCTCTGTTTCATCATAATGTCCGTTCCAGCTCGAATAGATGGCCGTACCGGGGGCTGCTATATCAGCCCAGGATCCGTGTGTTGAAAAATCTGATTTCTGCCGGCTTTCATCCAATGCCGCAACAGCAATGACATTATCAAGTGCTGCAGGATAGCAGACATCGTTTGCACTATCATTACCCATTGCTACACATACGGTCACTCCCGCGTTATGGGCATTGTTTATCGCCTCCTGGTCTATCTGTGAATATACCGGTCCTCCGAGGCTCATGTTTATGACCTGTGCCTTGGGACTTCCGTTGTTTGCAACATCATTTACAGCTCTTGCCTGATCAGCGCTGGAACAGCCATTTTTCGAGAATATGGGATATGCCAGTATCTTTGCCTTTGGTGCGATACCAACCGGTCCGACCCCGTTGGCACTTGCGGCGATTATACCTGCAACATGGGTTCCGTGCCCGCTGTCGTCAACCTCCTCTGAAGGCTTTTCCATCTTGTGAAGTACTCCTGTGACCTGCCCGGCAAGCTCAGGGTGCTTGTCATACACTCCGGTGTCTATCACGGCAACAGTCACGCCCTCCCCCCGGGTCATGCCCCATGCCGCATAGGTACCTGTGGCATCATGCATCCACTGATACATGTTTTTGTCTGTTTTTGAATCATCATCCTTTGCAACATACCCCGGGTTCAGACCATAATCCTTCCATTTATCATACCAGTATGTCCAGTTCCTTTTGTCTATCGCATTCTTTTTTGCAGCCATTATGCCCGCACCCGCAAAGGGATCGGCGATCTCCGATCCCTTTCCCTCCGAAGGGACCGGGTCGGTCAGCTTTGTCAGAATGTTTGCCTCTACCGGAGGCAGTGTCGTCATGATATCGGCACCGGCTGTCACGGCATCCTTTACTGTAACCCTTGAGGTATCAAGCCTTATCACCGCGACCCCGAGTTCGCAGGACTGTAATGTTCCGTTGTAGGCATCGGCAACAACCTTCGCATACTCCGGATCATCACAGGAAAAGATGACCTCATCTGCAACATAATCCTCTCCCGCAGTGAGGGTTTCCATTTTGCCGGGGACATTATGCTCCGTGATACTCTTCTTTGCTTCGATCTGTTTTTCCGAAAGGGTATATCCCTCAGGCATGCCCTTCAGACCGAAGGGAAGCTCTCCCTCTGATCCGGCCGCATCCTCTGAAACAGTCTCCTGTGACTCATTTCCGGAAACCTGCTCATCCTCAGGCTCCGCTTCGTTTCCGGAAACCTGCTCATCTTCAGGCTCCGCTTCGTTTCCGGTTTCATCATCCTGATCTGCACCGGTTTCCATTTCAGGCTCTGATCCCCCTCCCGTTTCTGTCCGGGGTATCTCAGGCTGTGATCCGTTTTCGCTGACGGCATTTTGCGGTCCCGAAACAGTCTCTGTCGCAAAGGCCGGTCCGCTCTGCAGTGTGATCATCACTACAGAAAGCACTATTGCCAGCAGTTTCTTGGTCTTGTACTTCTTCATTTCTTTCTCCTTCACTCTTAAAACGCTTTGTTATATCGGTTTATCGACAGTTCCTTCAAACCCTGTTCTTTTCCTCTTTTTATCACATCCGCCGGATCCCCGTCCGTGTGAAAGGATGCCACCCCCGAAGAAAAATGCACCAGCTCTATACCGTAGGACTTTGCTATTTCTTCCGCCTCCTCCCTGCTGTCGGCAAGGCAGGTCAGCTCACTTCCCCCGACTATATCTCCGTTCAGGTTCCCCGATGAAAAAGTCGTCACGTCATCTCCTCCTTCAGGTATCGCCTTCTGTGACCCGCAGCCCGTCACCTGAACCATGACCGTCAGTATGATAAAAACGATCATTTCCTTCCTGCAGATCCTTCTTCCCGTCTTCACTTTATCTTTAGTCTTTTTTTCGCGCATGCTGATATATTTTACCACAAAACGGTCCATCCCCTCAACAAAGGTCTGTCTGTTAACTTCTTTTTGTTTGCCTCTGTCCCGCGTTTTCATATATCGGTTTCCGGGGCTCCTTACGACAAAAGGACTGTCGCACTGAACGATCAGTGTGACAGTCCCCTTTCAAGCCGGATCCTATTTTACATAAACGACTGTTTTCGCAGTCTTGTTTGTTCCGTCATTTGTAGTAAATGTCATGGTAGCCTTGCCGGATTTATTGCCATAAATGGTGTAGTAGTATACCAGCAAATGATTCGTTCTGTCGACCTTTATATCCGACGGTCCGCCGTAATCTCCCTTGACAAAGTTGCAGACCTTTGGATCGCTGCTTTTGACTACAGGACTTGCCGGTAGTTTCCCACCCGAAGCCAATAAATAATCATAACCATAATCTGTACCAAAGTAGATTGTCGTAACGTATCTCGTGTTTAACTGTGCTGCTCTGCTTCCGGCAAGCGCCTTTTTTGCAGGAGACTGCACTACAAATCCGGCATTATCACTCCACCCGGTTCCGTCTGTCGCTGTTGCTTTCACATATACCCTGTAGTAATCATATGCTCCGGCGTTCTTCATCTTCTTGCTGATTGATACCTTTCCATTGCTTACCTTCACATACTGTTTATACGAATTAGTCACATCCGTTTGACTTGTACCATTGAATCCCAGAATCGCAAGCACTTCCCATCTCGGTTTCTTTACCGACGGTTTGCCGTATGCGGCGCCAAGCGCAGCCTTCAAAGACCCGCTCTTTCCAAAACCTATGACGTTCTGACCCTTCTTATTATAGAAAACCTCTATCTTTGAAGCAGGAACTATGACCTTCACAGTCAGAACAGCCTTTTTTCCGGATCCGTCCGTGGCCCTTGCGGTGATCTTTGCCGTACCTGCCTTCTTTCCCGTCACTATAATATAGCCCGAAGAATCCCTTGTCAGACTGGCTACCGAGGGTTTTGATGTCGAGAACATGACCGTTGTTCCGTTACTGTTCTTTGAATTAAGGGCAATGGTGTTTTCAGTCAATGCTGCAGTACTGTTGATATCAACATTGTAAAGGCGCACCGACTTGATATTTCCCGTTTTCCTGTCCTTTACAGGTTTGTTTACATCCTCATTTACATTAAGCACCTCAATGGACACACCGGTTGAAGGCTCTACTATATCCACCTTGAAAGATCCCTTTGCCTTCCCGTCATCCTGCGCAGTTGCAACTACGGTGAAACTTCCGGAAGCGGTCTTTTTCACCGTGACCTTGCCGGTCTTTGCATTGATAGTTACACCGCTTACGGAACCTTCAAGACTCCATGTAACCTTTGTCTTGAGATAAGCCGGGCTGCAAACTGCCGTATAGGATGCGCTCTTTCCCTTTGCCACCTTCAAAGGTCCGTCCACAGTGACCAAGTTGACTGATACGGCAGGTGTCCCGTTTACAGTCAGGGTCTGGGTTGCGATCTTTGAAGCAGTTCCTTTTCCCGTGATCCTCACAACCTTTACGGTTGTCTGTTCTCCGGGTTTCACTCCATATGTATTTATCAGATCCGCTCCCGAGATCTCCTCTTTATATACATAACCTTCAGTAACATATCCGTCCTTTATCACAGGATCCTTCCCATTTAGTGTGAAGGCATACGCTATATCTTCAACACGGGTATCCTTTGATGCTGTAAAGTACAGCAGATCATTTGCCGACAATGATGAAAAAGAAGCTTCTCCTCCATCTTTGTTCTTTGCATGGATCTCAGGTGCTGTATCATCATCCGGCATCATGGCTGCGGCATTTACGATACCGACACCGATCTGTTCAGATTTACTCACCTTTGTGGCACTCTTTTTCAGAGCGGCTTCCACCTGATCCGGGGTCACCTTGTCTTTGCCCATTGCGCTGATGTAGAGTGCGCAAACTCCTGCAACAACAGGAGTAGCCATGGATGTTCCCTGCCAGGATACATAATAGTCGGTATAATCCACGGTTGTATTATTTGTTGTGTGACCGTTCCAGGTTGAAAAGATTTCTTTTCCCGGGGCTGCAATATCAACCCAGGGTCCAAAAGTTGAAAAATCTGTCCTCTGTCCGCTTTCATCCACAGCAGCAACGCATATCACATTGTTGTATCCTGCGGGATACTTAAATGAATTTGATCTGTCATTTCCTGAAGACACACATATTGTGACCCCGTTTTTATGAGCAAGGTCACAGGCATCCTGTTCTGTTTGATTATATAAATGTCCTCCAAGGCTCATATTTATGACTTCAGCCTGTCTTCCCTGTCCTCCGGTTCCGTCTGCAACATAATTGATGGCTCTTGCCAAATAGGCATTTGATGCACTTCCGTTTCCAAATACAGGAACACTTAGTATCTTCACCTTTGGCGCAATGCCTGCACCTCCGACGTTGTTGTTTGCCTTCATGGCTATGATACCGGCAACATGAGTTCCGTGTCCCGCACTATCTATGAGATTCTCTTTATCATCCACGTAAACGGTATCCTTGACCTGACCTTTCAGATCTTCATGATCTTCGCAGACACCGGTATCAATGACAGCAACAGTCACATCACTGCTTCCCATGGTCACGTTCCACGCCTCGTAGGTCCCGACCATATCATGCATCCACTGATATCCGGAACTGGTAATCCCGGCATCCGGATCGTAGAAGGTATATGCCGGATCCAGTGCCGGATCGTTCAGCTTTTTGCTCCAATAATTCCATACCGGAAGATCGACCACCTTCTTCTTTTTATCGATCCCAATATGCAGTTCATCATTTTGAGAATCGTGATTCTTTAATACTTCAGGATCCTCCAGCTTTATAATACAGTTAGGATTTACAGGCGGAAGTGCGTATGAAACATTTTCTCCTGCCTTTACCGCATCAGCCACTGAGATCACCTTTGTATCTAGCTTTATGACCGCCACACCGTATTTGCATGATTCCAGTGTTCCGCCATAGGCCCCGGCCACGGTCTTTGCATACTCCTCATCAAAGCAGGTAAAGATAACCTCATCCTCGACATAATCAACACCTGCCTTCATGCCGTCAACGGCAGCAGCTACATCATGCTTCTGAAGCTCTTTTTTGTCTGCCATTTCCTTTTCGGACAGAACATATCCTTCCGGCATTCCCTTCAGACCAAAAGGAAGCGAATCTGCCGAAACATCCTCTTCATTTTCTTCCTCTGTCTTCTCCTCCCCTGCAGGAACAGGATCCCCGGCGGGATCTTCGGCAGGATCCGTGGCAGCATCTCCGGCATCTACCGGATCAGCTACAGTTTCAGGATCCGCATCATCGGAACTGACTGTGGTTTCATCTGCAGTTTCCTCCGGGCCGGCATTTTCCGAAATACTCTGTTCGGAAACCGATTCCGTTGCAAATACCGCTGTTGTCTGAACCATGGCCATGCAGATGACCAGTATCACCGCCAGCAGCTTCTTCATTTTCCTCATTGTCTCCTCCTTTTTTTCTCTCCGTTAATGGGTATCATCTTCAAACCGAAACTCTTCTGTCCTGACAGGATCATCAAGCTTCGTCATGGTATTTAACGACAATTGTTTCAGTCCCCGTTCCATTCCGCTTTTTATCACTTCACGTGGATCCCTCTCTGTATGAAAGGTTGCAACCCCGTATCCGAAATCAACCAGACTGATCTCATAATCCTTTGCGATTTTTTCCGCCTCTTCCCTGCTGCCTGCGCTGCACATGAGTTCTCTTCCCTCAACTATCTCAGGAAAAGATCCCTCCTCTGCGGACTCCGGCATTACCATATCACTTTCCCCTATCACCGACGCCTCCTTTTGTCCGCATCCTGCAGCACAAAGCATCATCACCATAATAAGAACGATCCCGATCCGCATATCTCCTCTTTTTATTTCACTTTGATCTTCAATGTAAACTTTTTGCCTGACCCGTCTATTGCCTGATAGATAACCTTGTAGGTTCCCTTTTCGGTTGCGCTGATAGATTCGACTGATCCACATTCATCAACAGAATTGACTATCAGTCCCTTTGCGGGCTTCACTTTTACTATATAGGCTTCATCCTCCATGACCTTTGAGATCGTATCTTCGTCTGACTTAAATTTGTTTGTTGCAGCATATACCAGATCCTTTTCAGAGGAATAAACCCTTGCGGGGCTGGTCACATCTATAACAGTCCCTGCCATGTATGTCCTGTCGGCAGTAGCCGTTTTTGCATAAACATTTTTGTAATAAAGCAGAGTCCTCCAGATCAGCATCCGTCTGTATACGGCTACCGTTTTTTTCAAAACACCCATGTATTTGACGGCACCCTTGACCTTCAGCTTGTATTCCGCCTTTATATTTCCATCCTCGCTGGTGCAGGTGACGGTTACGATCTGTCCCTCAGCCGCATCCTTTGTTGCAGTCACCTTTCCCTTTTTGTTTACCTTTACAGTAGATGAACCGGTATCCCATATAAGCTTTGTATTTGACGGCTTAAGCCCGTTCGTGCCGGTAAACTCAGGCTTCAGTACTATGCTTTTTCCCTTTGCGATCAGGCTTACCGGATATCCGCCTGCCGCATTCAGCGAGATACCCACCACGGGAGTGATGCATTTTACCTTCACCACGGTCTTTTTTCCTGAACCATCCATGGCGGTAACAGTCAACCTCACGCAGGCGTCTGAGCCTTGACTTCATCTCGGTGATGGTAATGCCC
>CAMVDF010000085.1 GCA_947166195.1 uncultured Lachnospiraceae bacterium | reverse complement strand
TTTCCGTACCGAGACTGAGACAGACCTTTTCGGTGAGCAGGCAGTGCTTTGCGGCGGTGTGTGCGCACTGATGCAGGCAGGCTTTGAAACTCTGGTGGAGGCAGGCTACGATCCCAGGAATGCATATTTTGAGTGTATCCACGAGATGAAGCTCATCGTCGACCTGATCTATCAGTCAGGTTTTGCAGGAATGAGATATTCCATTGCCAATACCGCGGAGTACGGCGACTATGTAACAGGTCCCAAGATCATCACCGAGGAGACCAAGAAGACCATGAAGAAGATCCTTTCCGATATCCAGGACGGAACCTTCGCAAAGGACTTCCTTCTCGATATGTCGGATGCGGGCGGACAGGTTCACTTCAATGCGCTCCGCCAGAAAGCAGCAGAGCATCCCGCCGAGAAGTACGGCGCAGAGATCAGAAAGCTCTACAGCTGGTCAGACGAGGACAAACTCATCAATAACTGAAAAATCATTCAATATCAGGCGGGAAGCTTTGCTTCCTGCCTTTTTTTCATGTGGGACAGGGGACGTATCTGTGTCCCACCTTCCCTGTCCCGTTATACTTTGTTTTTTTTTGTTGCAGAAACGATGTATGTTTTGTTCACGGCTCGGACAGTTCTAAGCTCACCGTTTGCCTGATGGACAAAACCGGCTCCGCCGCTGTTCTGCACGCAAAAAGCGCGTGCAGCCTTCGTGCTTGCCGGTTTATCAGTCTCCGGTTTGCTAAGAACTGCCGGCTTATTGTTCACAAAACATACATCGTTCCTGCGACGATCCACACATCGGAAATACGGAAAATGCATGTGGGACACAGATACGCCCCCTATCCCGCTCAGATTTGTTTTTGTCGGGGAATTATGGTAAAATACACAGGTTATATGTACAGATGGAGGAAGAGCATATGGGTATGACAATGACGCAAAAGATCCTGGCAAAAAAAGCCGGGCTTGATCATGTTGAGGCAGGGCAGCTCATTGAGGCAAAGCTGGATCTGGTGCTCGGAAATGACATCACGACCCCTGTGGCCATAGATGTCATGAAGAATTTCAAGAAAAAGGGAGTTTTTGACAAGGACAGGATCGCTCTTGTCATGGACCACTTTATTCCGAACAAGGATATCAAATCCGCGGAAAACTGCAAATGCTGCAGGGATTTTGCGCATGAAAACGGTATCACGAATTATTTTGATACAGGAAAGATGGGCATAGAGCATGCCCTGCTTCCGGAAAGCGGACTGACGGTGGCGGGAGACTGCATCATCGGAGCCGACTCCCATACCTGTACCTACGGTGCCCTGGGGGCTTTTTCCACGGGTGTCGGCTCGACCGACATGGCCGCAGGCATGGCAACGGGAAAGGCCTGGTTCAAGGTTCCGGGTGCCATAAAGTTCAATCTGACCGGCAAACCCTCACAATGGGTATCCGGCAAGGATGTCATCCTTCACATCATAGGGATGATAGGAGTTGACGGGGCTCTTTACAAATCCATGGAATTTACGGGAGACGGAGTTGCAAACCTTTCCATGGACGACCGTTTCACCATAGCGAACATGGCCATCGAGGCCGGCGGCAAAAACGGTATCTTCCCTGTGGATGATGCCACAAAGGAGTATCTGGCCGCACATTCGGGCCGTCCCTCTGAGGTATACGAGGCAGATGCCGATGCCGTGTATGATGAGGAATACACCATCGACCTTTCAGAACTGAAGAGCACGGTGGCATTTCCACACCTTCCCTCAAATACAAAGACGATAGATGAGATAAACGAAAAGATAAGGATAGACCAGGCTGTCATAGGCTCCTGCACAAACGGCAGGATGGACGACCTTCGCATAGCTGCCGGTATAATGAAGGGGAAAAAGGTGGCAGATGATGTCAGGTGCATAGTCATCCCCGGAACTCAAAAGATCTACCTGCAGGCGCTGGAGGAAGGATTGATAAAGACCTTCATCGAAGCAGGAGCGGTTGTTTCGACGCCCACCTGCGGACCCTGCCTGGGAGGTTATATGGGTATCCTCGCCGCAGGCGAAAGATGCATATCCACCACCAACAGGAATTTTGTGGGCAGGATGGGACATGTGGATTCTGAAGTCTATCTCGCAAGCCCTGCGGTTGCTGCGGCTTCGGCCCTGTGCGGTTACATAGCAGCTCCCTGAAAGCAAAACGGAAGGAAGGCAAAGGCAAATGGAAGCAAAAGGAAAAGTACTGAAATACAAAGACAATGTTGATACGGATGTCATCATACCTGCAAGATACCTTGCGATACAGGACAGAAAAGAACTGGCATCACACTGTATGGAGGATATCGACAGGGACTTCACAAAAAAGGTAAAACCCGGTGATATCATGGTGGCCGGAAAGAATTTCGGCTGCGGCTCCTCCAGGGAGCATGCGCCCATGGTAATAAAAGAAAGCGGCATTGGCTGCGTCATAGCCGAGACCTTTGCAAGGATCTTTTACAGAAATGCCATAAACATAGGACTGCCCATCATAGAGTGCAGGGAGGCATCGGAGGAGATAGAAGAGGGCGATGAGGTTACGGTTGACTTTGAGACCGGAATCATAAAGGATGAGACAAAAAACAAAACATACAAAGGACAGCCCTTCCCTGAGTTCATGCAAAAGATAATGAAGGCCCAGGGGCTGGTAAATTATATCAACGAGGAGTAGCTTATGAGCGTTCTTCAGGCTGTGTTTCTGGGATTCGTACAGGGACTTACGGAATTTCTCCCTGTATCCTCATCCGGACATCTGGCTATCTTTCAAAAACTGTTCCATATCAAGACAGACTTCGGAGTGCTTTTTGACGTGCTGCTCCATGTGGGCACGCTGACCTCCGTTTTCCTGATCTTTCGCAAGGATATCATTCTCCTGGTGAAGGAGTTTTGCGGCATGATAGCCGATCTTTTCAGCAAGATCAGGGATCCCTATGTGGTCGTCATCAGTTCCGCCTACCGGAAATTCGTACTGCTCATTATAGTCAGCACGATACCGACGGGGGTTCTTGGATTTGTGGCCAGGGATTTTGTGACCTATGCATCAGGATCCCTGCTCATCACTGGTATCTGCCTGATGCTTACATCGGCAGCGCTTTTCTGGGCGGACATGCAGCCTGAGGGCAGGAAGAGTGTCAAAAGCACCACATATCTGAATGCCTTTGAGATAGGCATAGCTCAGGGTGTTGCGACAATGCCCGGGCTTTCAAGGAGCGGACTGACCATCACGGCCTGTCTTGCCTGCGGGTTCAAAAGAGAGTTCGCGTTCAAGTATTCCTTCATCATGTCCATACCGGCCATACTCGGTGCGGTGGTACTGGAACTGAAGGACATCTCAAAGGCAGAGATCACCGGAGGAGCGGTATTGAACTGCCTGATAGGTATGACTGTTGCGGGACTTGTGGGCTTTGTTGCTCTCAAGGTGATGATCGCCATCGTAAAGAACAAGAAATACATATTCTTTTCCATATACTGTTTCGTGGCCGGACTGGTCGCGGTTATAGCAAATTTCTTCGTGTAGAGATAAGGATACAAAATGGCAGCAAAAAAGAGTACGGCATCAGCTGCGGCAAAGAAACCGGCAGCAAGGAAACCGGCAGCAAAGAAACCGGCAGCAAGGAAACCTGCGGCAAAAAAGACTTCCTCAAAGAGGACGGCTTCAAAAAGACCGGACAGGGAAGTAGAACTGATCGCTTCACCGCAGACACAGAGTGAAACAAAGAGAAGGGAAGACTTCAAAATGGGGCAGGAGATAGTAGTACTGCTTCTTTTTGCGTTTTCGGTGATACTGATGATGGGCTTTTTCGGCCTCACCGGAAAATTCGGACAGATACTGTCAACATTTCTTTTCGGGACCTTCGGCGCGGCAGCATATCTGTTTCCCTTCGCCTTTTTCTTCATTGCCTGCTTTGTCATCATAAACGACTACAGCCGTCCTGCCATAATAAGGGCGGTCTCCATCTTTTTCCTGCTGGTGGACCTTTCGGTGGTTTTGCAGATATGGTGGAATCCGGATTTTGCCGAGCAGAGCGCAGGACTGACAAAGGATGTTTACTGGCATTATTCAACGCAGTTCAAAAAGGGCGGCGGGTTCATCGGAGGACATCTTGCAAAATTCTTTGAAGGTCTGGTCGGACCTGTCGGGACCATTATCGTGCTTGCAACCATAGCTGTTATCTGTCTGGTGATCCTCACCGGCAGATCGCTGGTCAGACTTGTCACGGAAGGGTCGATCGCAGCGGCAGAATCCGTGAAGGATACGGCCTATGATGCGTATGAGGAGATCGAGGAGAGGAGATACAGGAGGAGACACCCGAAGGGACGAGTCATGCCCGGCAGGAAACAGGTGAACAGCCATTACATGGAAAACACCAGGATCCTTCCCGAGGATGACGGAAGTGATGACATGCATGAGCTTTCAAGGTATCCTGACGATATAGAGCTTGTAGGGAAAAGGCTTGAAGAAAGAGCACAGATGGAGGCATCTGCTCCTGTTGTAAGCCTTTCGCCGGTACGGGAGATAAAGAGTTCGGAAAGCTTTCCGGATGTACCTGTGGGCATGGATGAAACAGATGCAGACAGCCTGACACCGAAGGAAAGCCCTGTAAGGCCTTCGTCTGATGATCGTATCAGGGAACTTGAAAGACTTGAGACTGAAAGAAATGCCGAAACGGATGCAGAAAGGGAAGAGGAGCAGCCTGAAAAAAGGGCGAAAAGAAGTGTCGCATCATCGGAACTCCCCGAAGGCTTTGCTCCCGAAAACAGCGGCGTGGGAGATTACCGCATACCGCCCACATCAATGCTTGAAAAAGGCGACACCTCCTCAAAAAAAGACAGCGAAAATGAGATGGAGGTTGCAAAGAAGCTCAAGACAACCCTTGAAAGCTTCGGCGTGAATGTGACATTGCAGGATATCAGCGCAGGACCTACGGTCACCAGATATGAACTTTTGCCCGAGGCCGGGATAAAGGTTTCAAAGATATTAAGTCTTACGGATGATATCAAGCTTGCCCTTGCTGCAGAGAGCATCAGGATAGAGGCGCCTATACCCGGAAAATCGGCTATAGGCATAGAGGTGCCGAACAAACATGTCAAACCCGTGATGCTTCGAAGCCTTTTGGAATCGGAGGAATCCAAAAGCGCTTCTTCAAAGATATCCTTTGCTGTCGGAAAGGATATAGGAGGCAAGGCTGTGGTGTTTGACATAGCAAAGATGCCGCATGTTCTCATAGCGGGAGCCACCGGAGCGGGAAAATCCGTCTGTATCAATACGATCATCATGAGTATTCTTTTCAAGGCCCGTCCCGACGAGGTCAAGCTCATAATGATAGATCCCAAGGTGGTGGAGCTTTCCGTGTATAACGGCATACCGCATCTTCTGACACCGGTTGTCACCGATCCTCAAAAGGCTGCGGGCGCTCTCATGTGGGGAGTGGGCGAGATGGAAAAGAGGTACCGGCTCTTTGCGGAATATGCGGTCAGGGATCTGGCAGGATACAATGCGAAGGCAGCCAAAGAAGGAAAACCCGCCATCCCGAAGCTTGTGATCATAGTGGATGAGCTTGCAGATCTGATGATGAGCGCAAAAAGCGATGTTGAAAATTCCATCGTCCGTCTGGCCCAGAAAGCCAGGGCGGCGGGTATCCATCTCATCATCGCGACCCAGCGTCCCTCTGTGGATGTCATCACCGGACTCATCAAGGCAAACATGCCGAGCCGTGTGGCCTTCACCGTGACCAGCGGTACTGATTCAAGGACCATACTTGACACTGTCGGGGCTGAAAAACTCCTCGGAAGAGGCGACATGCTCTTTCATCCCGTGGGTTATCCGAAACCCGCCAGGGTTCAGGGAGCCTTTGTGTCGGACGGTGATGTCGAAAAGGTAGCCGAATTTGTCAGGAATCAGAAAAAGGAAGACGGAGAGACAACCGACATCAATGACGAGATAGAGAAGAATGCGGCAAATGCATCGACTGCGACCACAAAGACGGCATCAACGGCAGCTGCCGATGATACGGGAGATGAGCTCTTTGCCCAGGTTGCGGAATTTGTGGTCGACCTTGACAAGCCTGCCGTTTCCATAGGTCTGATACAAAGGAAGTTCAGACTGGGCTTCAACAGGGCTGCGAGGATCATGGATGAGCTTCATGATGCTGGTATCGTGGGAGACGAGGCCGGAACAAAGGGCAGGAACATACTCATGACAAAGGAACAGTTTGAGGTATACAAAGAGGAGAATCTATGAAAAGTGATATCGAGATCGCAAGAGAAGCGAAAATGCTCCCCATCGGTGAGATAGCAAAAAAACTCGGCCTTTCGGAAGATGACATCGAGCAGTACGGCAGGTACAAGGCAAAGCTTTCCGAGGACCTTTTAAAAAAACTATCCCATAATAAAAACGGAAAGCTGATCCTTGTCACCGCCATAAATCCGACTCCGGCAGGAGAAGGAAAGACTACTACCACCATAGGCATAGGACAGGCCTTTGCAAAACTCGGGAAAAAGGCTGTGATAGCCCTGAGGGAGCCCTCGCTGGGTCCGTGTTTCGGAGTGAAGGGCGGAGCGGCCGGAGGCGGCATGAGCCAGGTCGTACCCATGGATGAACTGAACCTGCATTTCACCGGTGATTTTCACGCCATCACCTCGGCCAACAACCTGTGTGCGGCCATGCTTGACAATCATATCCATCAGGGAAATGCCCTCAGGATAGATACCAGACAGATAGTGATCAAAAGATGCCTTGACTTGAATGACAGGGCTCTTCGTAACGTTGTGATAGGCCTGGGTGAAAAGAGCGACGGCTTTGTCAGGGAGGATCATTTCACCATCACGGTCGCAAGTGAGCAGAGGATATGGCGGATCTCAAAAAAAGACTTGAAAGGATGACAGTGGCCTATGATCTTGACGGAAAGAGCGTGACGGCAAAGGATATAGGAGCCGTCGGTGCCATGGCAGCCCTTTTAAAGGATGCCATCAGACCCAACCTTATACAGACACTTGAAAACACCCCTGCCATCGTGCATGGAGGACCATTTGCAAATATAGCCCACGGGTGCAATTCGGTGAGAGCCACAAAGGCTGCTTTGAAGCTTGCAGATTACTGCATCACGGAGGCGGGCTTCGGAGCGGATCTGGGAGCCGAGAAGTTTTTTGACATCAAGTGCAGGCAGAGCGGACTGAAACCTGATGCCGTGGTACTGGTAGCTACCATCAGAGCATTAAAATACAACGGAGGTGTGAAAAAGGAGGATCTTTCAAAGGAGGATATCGAAGCCCTCAAAAAGGGAAGTGAAAACCTTGCCGCCCATATAGAAAATCTGAAAAAATTCAAGGTCCCCGTACATGTGGCATTAAATGCCTTTGTGACGGATACACAGGCGGAGACCCGGTACATAGAAACCCTGTGCAAAAACCTTGGCTGCAGCATGTCTTTGAGCAGAGCCTGGGAGCTTGGAGGAGAGGGAGCACTTCCCGTGGCTGAAGCCCTCATAGATATACTTGAACATGAAAAGAGCGGATTTACCATGCTTTATGAGGATGATCTGGATATTGCTTCAAAGATCAAAAAGGTGGCAGTACAGATATACGGAGCCGACGGGGCGGCCTTTTCAAAAAAGGCTTTGACAAAGATCAAAAGATATGAGTCGGAAGGCTATTCAAAGCTTCCCGTATGTATCGCAAAAACCCAGTATTCGTTTTCTGATGATCCGTCGCTTTTGGGACGGCCAAAGGATTTTGTGATAAATGTAAAGGATGTGTATGTTTCAAGCGGAGCAGGTTTCATCGTGGTCCTGACGGGGGATATCATGACGATGCCCGGCCTTCCGAAGGTTCCTGCGGCAAACAGCATAGATGTTGATGAAAACGGTATGATAACGGGTCTTTTTTGATCCGGTCGATCAGGACGGCAAAGAGGTAACATATGATCTGTCCCGAATGCAATAACGAGATACCGGAAGGAAAGCTGTATTGCCCGAACTGCGGAAAGGCGATACAGATAGTTCCGGATTTTGAACCGAATATAGAAGACAGGCTGGAACTGTCAAAGAGCGATATAGTGGATGTCATGACCGGAGGTACAAAAGGCGTCTCCGATGGGGAAGACAGTACAAAGACAAAGGAGATCCCGGATGTTCTGCAGGATACAAAGGAGATCCCCGATCCCAAGGCCGCAACACCATCTGCCATGGACATCATCTCGATCCGCAAACAGCAAAGAAGCAGGAAAAAGATCAGTCTTGCTTTCAGGATAGGCAGTGCCCTCATAGTTGTAATTGCGGTGATCTCGGTTGTCCTGGCTGTGCGCTACAGAGAGGATGACAGTTACGGGACACATATGAAAAAGGCCGTAAATTTCATGTCTGAGGAGGATTACGGCAGCGCGGTCGATGAGTATCTCCTTGCGGCGGCAAAGGAAGGCATAGATCAGGATGAACTTCACAACGCAAGACTCGGGGCGGCCAACGCTTACCATTATGCAGGTGATGATGAAAAGGCAAAGGAGATTCTTTCGGATCTTTTGAAGGAGGATCCAAAGAACAGAGCCTGCTATGAAACACTGATCCTGATATACGAGGAGGAGGGTGATATCATAGCCATAAATGAGCTGATATCCTCATGCCCCGTATCGGAAATCTATGAGGAATACAAGGATTATATTGCGATGCCTCCGGACTTTTCCACACTGGGCGGGGAATATGCGGAGGAGGTGGTTTTGACCATCACCGCCCTTGACGGAGTATCAGACATATATTACACGATAGACGGCAGCATACCGGACGAGAACAGTGAAAAGTATGAAAAACCCATCATCATGACAGAGGGAAGATCGGGAGAGCACACGTCTGAACTCCAGTCACACGTATCAATCGCGTATGCCGTCTTCAGCCTGAAAAACGATCCGC
>CAMVDF010000084.1 GCA_947166195.1 uncultured Lachnospiraceae bacterium | reverse complement strand
TCGGGTCTCAATGCTTTGTCATTAAATTGCTTAGTCCAATATGTCCAGTCCCGTCCGTCAATGGCATTCTTTTTTGAGGCAAGAGCTGCTCCCGATAAACTTTTATCCGTAACTGCCTGAGAAGTATCCTTTACCGGATCCGTCAGGTAGTTTTTGTAATTTACATTTACCGGAGGCAAAGATGTAGCCGGATCCGCACCCGCTGCAACTGCATCCTTAACGCTGACCTTACTCGTATCAAGCTTTATTACCGCAACTCCCAGTTCACAGGAATCCAGAGTTCCGTTATAGGCTTCTGCCACAAGCTTTGCGTATTCCGGATCTTTGCAGGAAAAGATGACCTCATCCTTGACATAATCCACACCGGGTATAAGCTTTTCAAGCCCGGATACCACATTGTGCTCAGTGATCCTTTTCTTGCCGAGAAGTTCTGCTTCACTCAACTTGAAACCGGCGGGCATACCCTTCAGCACGGAGTCTGAACTGTTTTCTGAAACCGCTTCCGCAGGTTCGTTCTCCAAAACGGCGGTGTCTTCGGATACAACTTCAGGCTTATCCTGTTCATCACCGGCTTCTTCAGCCTTGTTCTCACTTGGTGCTTCCTGCCTGACCTCACCTGTTTCATTTTCACTTGCCGTTACGGCAGCAGATGAAACCGTTTCAGCGGCATAAACAAATCCGCTTCCCGTGGCAGTCATCGAAACTGCCAGCAAAACCGCCAGAATCCTTTTTCCAAACTTCATAGCTGGTCTCCTTTAAATATAGATTTAGTTTCAGTGTACACACTCGGACAAACAATCCTCAATGGTTTGTATCAACCTTAAGCCCGCTCTCATTATCCGTAAAAATCTCGCCTCTTCCGTTTATGGAAAGAACCGGCCAGCCGTTTTTCTTCCCCCTGTTTATCACCGAAAGAGGATCCTCATCAGTGTGGAATGTCGCCACACCAAGCGAGAATTCAACCAATTCGATACCGTATTTTTCGGCAATATCCTGTGCTTCCTTTTCATCCTTACAGGATGCGAAAAGCTCCCTGCCTTCTTCGCCCTGCATTATCATCACGTTCTCCTGCTGAGATCCAATAACTGCTTTGTCACCTTTTGCGCATCCCGTGATAAGGATTCCCAGAATGCAGAGGGTGACTCCAAAAACCAGATATACCCTCATACCGCTTATCCCCTTGATTTTAGCCGGTTTTGCGGCTTGCCTGCTTCCGGCGCGTCATAAAACTGGGACAAGGGACGTTTCTCTGTCCCAGTTTTATAACAACCATTTCAAGCAAAATCTTTCAATATATCATCATTTAACAGATTTACATAAAGTTGGGACACAGATACGTCCCCTGTCCCACTATAGAGCATTCTTCATGCTTTTTATGTATTCTCCCACATGTGGTGCCGCATCGCGGCCGTACTCTTTTATTATCTTGATGATGGCGCTGCCCACGATGGCTCCGTCGGATATGCCTGCCATCTTTGCGGCCTGCTCGGGCGTTGATATGCCAAAGCCTACGGCGCAGGGGATCCTTGTGTTTTCCCTGACGGTTTTTATGATGGGTCCGAGGTCTGAATCTATCACATCTCTCGTGCCCGTGACGCCGAGACTTGAAACGATATAGAGGAAGCCCTCAGCATTTTTTGCGATCTTTGCCGCACGGTTTTTGGAGGTGGGAGCGATGAGGGAAATGAGATCCACTCCGTATTTTTTGCAGACGGGATCAAATTCCTCCTTTTCTTCAAAGGGAAGATCCGGGAGAATGATGCCGTCGATACCCGTCTCTTTGCATTTTGTCATGAACTTTTCCGGACCGTAGGAATAGACCACGTTTGCGTAGGTCATAAAGACAAGCGGGATCGTGATATCCTTTCGCAGCTCCTTTACCATATCAAAGATGAGGTCGGTGGTGACTCCGCCCTTTAATGCTCTTTCGTTTGCCTCCTGGATCACCGGTCCCTCCGCCGTGGGATCCGAAAAAGGGATTCCAAGCTCTATGAGATCGGCGCCGTTTGATACAGCTTCGTGCACGATCTTTTTTGTGGTCTCAAGATCGGGATCTCCGCAGGTTATGAAGGGAATGAACGCCTTGCCGTTTTCAAAAGCCCTGCTTATATTACTCATTGATATCCTCCCCTCTGTATCTTGCGATTGCCGCGCAGTCCTTGTCGCCGCGGCCCGAGATGGTTATGACGATGGAGCTGTCTTTGTCAAAATCCTTTGCAATCTTTGTGGCATGTGCCACCGCATGCGCCGACTCGATGGCGGGTATGATGCCCTCTGTCCGTGACAGATACTCAAAGGCACAGACTGCCTCCTCATCCGTCACCGGCACATACTCTGCCCTGCCGGTATCGTGAAGCCATGCATGCTCCGGACCGATACCCGGATAATCAAGACCTGCCGAGATTGAATATACGGGTGCGATCTGGCCGAACTCATCCTGACAGAAATATGATTTCATTCCGTGGAATATCCCCGACCTGCCCGTCGCTATGGTGGCTGCGGTCTCAAAGGTATCAACGCCTCTGCCTGCCGCCTCGCAGCCGATGAGACGGACATTTTTGTCCTCTATGAAATGATAAAAGCTTCCCATGGCATTTGAGCCTCCGCCCACGCAGGCTATGACCGCATCAGGCAGATGCCCCGTCATTTCAAGCATCTGTGCTTTGATCTCCTTTGAGATCACCGACTGGAAATCCCTGACTATGGTAGGGAAGGGATGAGGTCCCATGACGGATCCCAGACAATAATGCGTATCACTGATCCTGCGTGTCCACTCCCTCATGGCCTCGGATACCGCATCCTTGAGGGTTGCCGTACCTGTCTTTACCGGGATCACCTCAGCCCCCAAAAGCCGCATGCGGTAGACATTCAGCGCCTGTCTTTTTGTATCCTCCTCACCCATGAAGACCACGCACTCCATGCCGAAAAGCGCCGCCGCCGTAGCTGTTGCCACACCGTGCTGACCGGCTCCCGTCTCCGCGATAAGCCTCGTCTTTCCCATCTTTTTTGCAAGCAATGCCTGTCCCAGCACGTTGTTTATCTTGTGGGAACCCGTATGGTTTAAGTCCTCTCTTTTCAGATATATCCGCGCTCCGCCCAGATCCTTTGTCATCTTTTCCGCAAAGTAGAGACGGGACGGTCTCCCGGCGTATTCGTTGAAAAGCTGTGCAAGCTCTGCTTCAAACTGCGGATCATTTTTGTATCTTTCATAGGCTTCCTCAAGTTCTATGACTGCATTCATCAGCGTCTCGGGGATGTACTGTCCTCCGTGCTCACCAAACCTGCCTTTTTTTGTGCTCATTCCTTTTCCTCCGGATCTGACTCTCTTACCTTTCTAACAAATGCTTCCATCTTTTTACTGTCCTTGACTCCGTTTGTTTCTATGCCGGAGCTGACATCCACCGCAAAGGGTCTGACCTCTTTCACGGCCCTTTCAACATTTTCCGGATCAAGTCCTCCTGCAAGAAACAGTCGGTCCCTGATATCGAACCCTGACATTCTTATCATATCCCAGTCAAAGCTTTTTCCTTCCCCCATGCCTGCATCCAGCATAATAAAATCAGCCGGGCATTTTTTTATGACCCCTGCATCTATCTCACCCTTTATCTGTAATGCCTTTATTATCTTCCTTCCGGTGTTTTCCTGAAGCTTTTTGATATAGTCCCCGTCCTCGTTTCCGTGAAGCTGGGCCATATCTATGATACCTTTTTTCAACAGTTCCTGCACAAGATCAATATCTTCATCAACAAAGACTCCCACCGCGGATATGGAGGGATCCAGCATATTTTTAAGGCTCTGTGCCTGTTTCACGCTCACCGCTCTCCTGCTTTTTCCCCAGAAAACAAAGCCGATATAATCAGGACGCAAAAGGTTTGCGATCATTATATCCTCGTCTCTTGTCAGTCCGCAAAGCTTGATCCCTGTCATCTTCAGGCCTCTCCTTTAAGTCTCTTTAACATCTCTGTCTTGTCGGGCGCCCTCATCATGGTCTCTCCCACAAGGACGGCATCCGCCCCGAAGGACCTCATCTTTTCTATATCCTCTGCATCCTTCACGCCGCTTTCCGAAACAAAGATCACATCCTTCGGAATAAGGTCACGCAGTCTTTCTCCCAGTCCCGTATCAACGGAAAAATCTTTGAGATTGCGGTTATTTACACCGATGATCACAGCACCTGAATCAAGCGCCCTTTTGATCTCCTCTTCATCATGGGTCTCAACAAGAGCCGAAAGGCCGAGATTCCTGCATATCTTCTGATATCTGCAAAGCTCCTCGTCCGAAAGGATCGAGACGATGAGAAGTACCGCCGATGCACCGAGGACCTTTGCCTCGTAGATCATGTATTCATCTACGGTGAAATCCTTGCGAAGGACCGGGATGCTGATCTTTTGTACGATCTCCTGCAGATAATCATTGCTGCCCAGAAACCATTTGGGTTCCGTCAATACCGAGACCGCATCCGCTCCTGCTTTTTCATATTCGCCTGCAATTTCAATGTAAGGAAAATCCTCGGCTATGATGCCCTTTGAAGGGGATGCTTTTTTCACCTCGCATATAAAGGATATGCCGGGATTTTTCAGAGAGCGCTCAAAGGGGAAGTCTCCCTTTTCTTTTGCGATGGCAAGCTCTGTCATCTGCCTTAAACTTATTTTTTCTTTTGCCTGCGCAACGCGCGTCCTTGCGTGGTCTGCTATAGTGTCAAGTATCGTGCCCATGCTTTCACCTGTTGCTTACTTCCACAAGCTTTTGAAGTGTCTTTAATGCCTCTCCTGAATCTATGATCTCTGCCGCTTTTTTCACACCTTCCTCAAAGCTTTCGGCTTTTCCTCCGATATAGAGTGCAGCTCCCGCATTAAGAAGCACCGCGTTCCTCTTGTGGCCTTTTTCTCCTTTAAGGATGTCAGTGGTGATCTTTGCGTTTTCTGCAGGTGATCCTCCCTTGAGATCATCCTTTGTGCATCTTTCAAAGCCGAAATCCTCCGGCGTGATGACGGTCGTCCGAAACCATCCGTCATTGATCTCGCAGATCCTTGTGGGCGCCGAAAGTGAGATCTCATCAAGCTTGTCCATGCCGTATACCACCATGCCGCGCTTCACGCCAAGGCTTACCAGTACCTGTGCCAGAGGCTCCACGAGATAATCATCATATACTCCCAGAAGCTGCATGGAGGGTGATGCGGGATTGGTCAAAGGACCCAGGATATTGAACACTGTCCGAAAGCCCAGTTCTTTTCTGATGGGGCCCACGTATTTCATGGATGTATGATACTTCTGTGCAAAGAAGAAGCACATGCCCGCTTCCTTCAAAAGCTCCACGCATTTTTCAGGGCTCTGGTCGATATTAACGCCCAAAGCCTCCAGGCAGTCTGCCGTTCCCGAAAGTGATGAGGCTGCACGGTTTCCGTGCTTTGCCACCTTGATGCCTGCCGCAGCTGCTATGATGGCCGAGGTGGTGGAAATGTTAAAGCTTCCTGCGTTGTCTCCTCCTGTTCCGACTATCTCCAGTACATCCATGCCTGTCTCGACCTTTGTGGCATGCTCTCTCATTGCCGCAGCGCAGCCTGCGATCTCATTTGTGGTCTCGGCTCTGGCGCTTTTTGTGGAGAGGGCTGCAAGAAAGGCTGCGTTCTGAGTCGGACTCGTTTCCCCGCTCATGATCTCGTTCATCACGGTGTATGCCTCGTCATAGCTAAGATCTTCCTTGTTCACGATCTTCACGATTGCTTCCTTGATCATTTTTCATTTTCCTCCTCTGTCATGATTCTTTTAATGATTTCACAGTGTTTTTTTTAGGGTTATTTCCATGGGTTATTTCTCTGGGCATCACACACATGTTTTGTTCACGGCTCGTCCAGTTCTAAGCTCGTCCGTCGCCTGATGGACAAAACCGTCTCCGCCGCGGGTCTTCGCAAAAAGCGCTCAGACAGCGTACTCGACGGTTTATCAGTCTAGGACTCGCTAAGAACTGACGGCTTATTGTTCACAAAAACATGTGTGCTGATGCCCGGCATAGTCTTTGGCAATGACTAAACTCATCTTTGATCCTGTCACAGTCTTTGGCAACGATAAAGTCTATGTTCGACCGGCCACAGTCTTCGCAGAGACGGCAGGTGCCTGTTTTGCGCCGCCCTTTTTCACGCCGTCATGATACTTGGAAAGTGCTCAACACACAGGGACGCGGGTACACGGAGGTACCCGCGAGGCCGCATGAACACGGATGTGAATTGCGGCCGACCCGTGACTTACGCATAGTCTGCAGGCACTTTCCAGGGAATTGTTCATAAATAACTTGAACAGTTGGCGAAGGAAAAAATGCCCGGGTTATTTATGAACAATTCCCTAGTATCATAGGCGGGAAAAAACCGGCAAGCAAAACCGGTACCTGCCGTCCCGCCAGAAACAGATGTCCCGCCGTTCACAAAATACATGTGCTGATGCCAAACAAAAAAACATGTCAGATGATGAAGCTCCTCAGCATCTTTTTGCCTTCCGGCGTCATGATGGATTCCGGATGAAACTGCACACCGTACACCGGATACTCTTTGTGCATGACCGCCATGATCTCCCCGGATTCCGTGACCGCCGTTGCCACAAGAACATCCGGCAGCGTCTTTGGATCGACCGCAAGAGAATGATATCTTGCCACCTCGGTCTCCTCCGGACATCCCATGAAAATGGGACACCTCTTGTCAAGCTTTACCTTTGACTGCTTGCCGTGCATCAGCTTTTCCGCATAGGTCACGACTCCGCCGTAGGCCATGCAGATCGCCTGATGTCCGAGACACACTCCGAGGATGGGAATGCTGCTGCCCAGCGTTTTTATTATATCAATGATGATCCCCGCATCCTCCGGTCTGCCGGGTCCGGGAGAAATGATAATCCTTGAAGGAGACAGTGCCCTGACCTCATCGACGCTCATCTCATCATTTCTGATCACTTTGATGTCGGGCGTGATCTCGCCCACATACTGGTAAAGGTTATACGAAAAGCTGTCGTAATTGTCTATCAGAAGGATCATGGCTGCACCTCCCCGTTGCCAAGGAGAGCCTCAAGCGAGGCCTTTGCCTTGTTCATGCTTTCCTCAAATTCATTTTCCGGAACGGAATCCGCCACAATCCCGGCGCCGCTCCTGACAAAGGCCCTGCCGTTCTTTTTGTAGACAAGCCTGATGCCTATGCAGGTATCCATGTTCCCGGTCAGGTCTATGTAGCCCACCGCGCCGCCGTAAATCCCGCGTTTATTATTTTCAAGCTCTCCTATGATCTGGCAGGCCCTGATCTTTGGCGCACCCGAAAGGGTTCCTGCCGGAAGCACCGACCCGATGGCATCAAGGGCATCCCTGTCTTCACGGATCTGTCCCCTCACCGTGGAGCCTATGTGGCAGACATGTGAGAACCTGTGGATCTGCCGGAGGCTTTCGACCTCGACGGTTCCGAACCGGCTGATCCTTCCCAGATCATTACGGCCCAAATCCACCAGCATGTTGTGCTCCGCAAGCTCCTTTTCATCCGCAAGGAGCTCCTCCTCAAGACGGCGGTTCTCCTCCTCATCCTTTCCTCTTTTGCGTGTGCCTGCCAGGGGGAAGGTATGCAGGATGCCGTCTTCAAGCTTTACCAGAGTTTCCGGGGATGCTCCTGCCACCTCAACATCGGTGCCCGAAAAATAGAACATATAGGGCGAGGGATTTATGGTTCTCAGATTTCTGTAGGTGTTGAGCAGGCTTCCCTCAAAAGGGACCTCCAGCCTGTTTGAAAGCACCACCTGAAAGATGTCACCTTCATAGATGTACTTCTTTGCACGCTCCACCATATCGCAGAATTCATCTTTGGAAAAAAGAGCCTTCACCTCTCCCGTGACCTTTCCCTCGGGCTCCTTTCTCTTTTCTCCGTTTATGATGAGATCGGACAGGGCCTTCAGCTCCAGTACGGCTTTATTATACCCGCTCTCAATGTCGTCAAGGGACATGTTTACGATGAGGACGATCTTTTGCCTCATGTTGTCAAATGCGATGACCTTGTCAAAAAACATCAGGTCAACATCCATGAAGCCCTCGTTATCCTCCACGGTCCGCAGCGCCGTCGGCTCGCTGTATTTTAAATGGTCAAAAGCAAAATATCCGACGAGACCCCCCGTGAAAGGAGGCAGTCCCTCCACCTTCGGACTTGTATAATCAGAGAGCACCTGCCTGATACAGGCGGCAGGATCCGTCGTCTTCTGGGTGACATTTCCGATGCGGATATTTCCATCAAGACAGGTAATGCTGAATTTCGGATCATATCCGAGAAAGGTATATCTGCCCCACCTGTCGTCCGCCTTTGCGGATTCAAGCAGAAAGCAGTGCTTTGAAACATTTTTTAATACACGCACCGTCTCGATGGGCGTGGTAAAATCCGACATGATCTCGCAGCTGACGGGGAAAACCCTGTAGTTTCCCTCCGAAGCGATGCGTCTGATCCCGTCTATTTCAGGTTCTATCTTCAAAATACTCCTCCTTTGCCGCCGGCTTACCTGCCCCGGCCCGTTGACGCCACAAAAAAAGTCCCCGGCAGAACCACCCTGTTCTGTCAAGGACGAATATATCAACACTGTGTCTCTACCGATCACGATCATACCGTGATCTCTGCTGTTTCTTCCGCTTCACAGGTCACCATACCGACACTGTATTCTGACACAATTTTATACATATGTCAACAATATGTACGATATGGATCCGCCTGAGTCTGCGGGCAAAAGTCAGGCTTTCCGGACTTCCTTGAGCCATGCCGCATAGCCTGTGGGTACGGATGTATATTGAAGAATGTATCCTCCATCCTTCACATCGGTGACCTTGCAAAAAAGCTTTCCTCCGGCATCTATCTGGATATTGTCATATACCTCAAGTTTGGTATCGCTTTCAAGACAGGCGCTG
>CAMVDF010000083.1 GCA_947166195.1 uncultured Lachnospiraceae bacterium | reverse complement strand
TTTAGTACAATCAGCACGTTAAAGTATATTATACGAAAATCCAAATTTCAAGAGCAATCCTTAATCAGTCATGTACAGACAATCCCTTGAAGTGAAAAAACAATCCCACGACTGTTAACCCTATAAAACAGAGGAGAGATATAATCTCACAGATCCTGTAAAGCCACGGCTCCCGGTAATAAATACAGGCTGTTCCGGAAAAATCGTCTCCGGGCAATAAAAGCAGCTCTTTGTTCTCCCCCTGCGACAACTTCAGAGTCTGGCCATTTTTTGAATCATAGGCAGTATAAATACCATAATCCAGGATCGGAAGTCTTACTGTTGTTCCTTCCTTCATATTTTTTGAATACAAATAATATTTTCCCTTAGTTCTTCCAAAGGAATCAATTTCTCCATCACCCTTTATTATCTCCGGACCCGGGTGTTTTAGGATATACTCACTACCATGCTCCGCCAGCATGTAATCTTCCAGGGCTATATCCATAAAGGTGTCATTATCAGCAAAAAGCCATGTTTCCTCTGTATTATTCTGAGTAAAATCAAAATAGAATGAACAGAGGGAAACAAAGGTCATAAATAATGTTAAAGCGACGATCGAAAGGTACATCTTTACATTTATATGTTTTAAGATGATCAAAATATATATCAACGTCACACAAAAAGCGATTCCGGCAATAGTCAAATATCTCCAGGGAAATTGTATGGCCTGCATTAAATCTGATACTATTTTTATTCTATCTCTAAAAATACCTGCCAAGACATCCCAGGGAAAGTACACGGACGAAAAAACCACAGCTACTGATCCTATAACAAAATTCGCATTCATTATTTTGTACTCTTTTTTTATGTTCTCATCTTCCTTTATTGAAAATCTGTTCATCATAAGTATTATCCCAACAATAAAGATGACAAGGAATCCACCGCCCAGCTCCACGCTCATCCCATTATGAGTACCATAACTTGATTCTCCATATCCGCTGACAAAAAGAGCAAATATCTGTACCAGATATGCTCCGTTAGATTGAATATGTGATATATTACCAAACGCCAGAGCATCGATAGTCGACATGGATACAGCAAGAGGAACAAGAAACCACAGACTCAAAAGAACGGATGTGATCCCTGCCTTTAATATGGCAAATATTTTTTTTGAAACAGATCGTCTTATAAATATCAGACAATAGACCAATATTGTCAGGCTCATCAATTCAAGAGACAAAAGATGACTTAGGGCAATCCCGGTCATTCCTGCTGCCAACATAAGCCAGTCCCTGTATAATATCCTGTCCTTTTTTATTATCCTGTAAAAACCATGTGCGGCCAACGGTATAAACATCAGGGCGGTATATTCTCCCAGCGCCGCCCTTGAGTATATGTCTGTCAAGCGATATATATTCAGACAGTAAAAGGCTGTAGCACACAGAGCGGCCTTGTTGTCTCCGCTCATTTCCGAAAAAAACCGCCAGGAAAAGAAGGCTGTAAAAACATTTATACATATCACGTACAGTGCATAACAAAGCCGTAAAGGCACCATTAAAAGATAAAGAACTGCAAAGGGATATAGAAAGATATCGCAGTAAAACAGCGGGGTTGCATAGCCGTAACCATTCAGCATTACACTTTCCACCCTGACCGGAAGGGTCATATCCCGGATTCCCTCGGCCAAAGAGGCAAGCCTTGCCATATGAAATCCCAAATCATGTCCAAAATAGAGAAATCCTGCAAATAACGGAACTGATGCCATGATCACAATCGCGGTCAATGCAGGTATTTCCTTGTGTTTCAAAAGATATTCGGAAAAAATTCTTCCCCTTTCATAACTGGACAAAAGAGCAAGGTACAACAGATCTATGATCAGAAACAGAATAAAAAATCCCAAGATTTGTATATAACGGTATACCGGTTTTTCTCCGATTTCTATCTCCTTTACCAGCAGACTTCCAACTCCGTCATAGGAAAGAACTGCCTGAACATCTGATATTGAACTCCCAAAGGGTATATAAAGCCTTCCCTTTATCTCGTTGTGTGCATCATCAAACACCATGTCCTGAACTAAAAGCGTACTCTGTTTTTTTTCCGAGATGAAACTGAGTTTACCGGTTTTGTACTGATAGTATCCTCCTTCATCCAAAAATCCGTCAGATGAATCATAAACTGCTTTCACCTCATAGGCACCGCTTCTGAGAGGAAATTTCCAGGAAATTGCTTTTTCTTTGTTGCCTTTTGATGCTTTTTTGAATTCTGAATCTGATAGTTCTGTCCCATCTACATACTCTGTTGTCTCAAAAACTACCGTATCATCGATGACAGAAACCTTTTTTCTGTCCCTGCAATTATCAAAAAAGGCATCGGGATGAAGGGAGGTGATAAATGGTGCTCTGAACGATCGAATTAAAAGCAACAACAAAAAAGCTACCTCTATACCAATCAGAATTAACAGCAAAGGATCCTTTTTCAAATCAGATTTTTTCTTCATCATTTTTTTCTTCCTTCTGAATCATCATCAATATCCCATGAATAGGTGTATTCTTCCTGTTTACACCAGGAATTATACCTTTCATCTCCTCTCCTGTCCGGCAGGTCATATGTTTCCTTCAGCTTTTTTCCGAGGAAAACCGAGTATTTCCGCGAACCCTCCAGGTTCAGATGGGACTTGTCGTGAAAGTCTGTATCCATATCTATGCCGATCTCATTCATCAGGTGGTTTCCGTTGAAAAACGGAACTCCCTTTTGCGCAGCCCACTCTTCAATACTGTTATAAACCATTTCCTTTTCATATGTATTGTAATGCGGAGCAACTACCAGAAAGAGTTTTATACCTTTTTTTCCGGTATAATCAAGGATCTTTTCCATATATTCCAGGCTTCTTGGCGGGATCCCGGCTTTTTCGGTCACTTCCTCTGTCAGTGTCGTAAAATCATGATCGATCCCGTCATAACCCGTATATCCCTTAAATCCCGGCAAAGGCCTTCTTTTTATCAGTTTCGGAATATCCTTTATTTTTATATCCCTGTAGTTTGAATGATAGCCGAAAAAAGACGGAAAAAATCTGTTAATCTGATCGACATCACATGCGGAAAACATCATCTCCAGTTTATTCAGTGAAAAACGCACTCCAAAAAGATTTTCCCCCATCCAGTGGTCGTTAAATGTATCTCCAAAGGATGCCGGAGTATACATGTCGATCACTATCACCCTGGGATCCTGGTATTTGCAGATTTCCTTAATGTAGTGATATGTGATCCACATGGGCTGCTCAGCTGCACTCATATCGTAGGAGGCAATGCCATACTCATCGAAAAGCACATAGGGATTTACGTCACAATGGATATGACTCTGCCCCATCATCGCCACATCTATCGTATTCTTCGGCTGAACATACATTGATGCCGACTGCTGCATCCCGTGTCTGGACCACAGCCTCAGTGTCCTGCCGGCAAGATACATGATTACCACAAAGAGAAGTATGTAAATTGTTCTTATTATGATGACCCTTTTTTTCATTTTTTCCTAAAAATTCATATAAATAAATGTTCCTATGGTGCTGTCTCCGTAAACTCCGAATATGAGCACCGTCACGGCAAGTAAAAGGAAAGCCGTATCTCTTCGGATCTCACCCGTATTTATGATGATCTCAGGTACGAGGGTCTCCTTCCTGCATGATATGAGATCCGCGATAAAGAGGATGGCGGTCACTGTCAGGAGGATCACCGTCTGGATACCTGAAAAACAGGGTTCTGTCGAGAGTTTCAAAAGCCCCTGTTCATTTCCACGTGAAGTAAACATGCAGCTGATATATGTCATTGAATCGCCGAAGGTTCCTGCCCTGAAAAAGATCCAGGCAAACGATACTATGCAGAATGTGACAATACGACCTGTGATCCCCCTGATGAGAAAGGAGAGTTTCGTATCCCTGACAAGACCCTCCAGGACGGAGCTGATACCATGTATAAGACCCCATATGACAAATCCCGTTCCCTTTCCGTGCCAAATTCCGCTGATAATAAAAACCGCCAGGATATTCAGATATTTTCTGACTTTTCCCCTTCTGTTCCCACCTAAAGGTATATAGATATAATCTCTCAGAAAAGAACTCAGGGTGATATGCCATCTTTTCCAGAAATCGGATATGTTTTCGGAAAAATACGGTGTTTTGAAGTTTTGTGTCAGTCTGATCCCAAAAAGTTCCGATATCCCTATCATGATATTTGTGTACCCCGCAAAATCGCAGTATATCTGCAGTGTATATAATAAAGACCCTGCCAGAAGGTATATTGCCGGAAATGATTTTGGATCCTCAAAAAAAGCGTTTACCATAAGACCGGCTCTGTCAGCTATCATAAGCTTCATGAACAGTCCCCACAATATATATGACAGAGCCCTGATGATCCTGTTTTCATCAAAGAGTTTTGTTACGGAAGTACTTTCAAGTTCCGGAAGAAATGTACCTGCCCTTTCAATGGGTCCGGATATGAGCTTCGGAAACCAGGTCATGTAAATGGCAAAAGAGATCAGATTTTTTTCTGCCTTCTGTTTCCCCTTCATGATATCTGAAAGATAGCTTATGGCCTGAAAGGAATAAAAAGATATACCCACCGGGAGCAGGAGATTTTGTCCCGAAATATTTATGAGCGGATGTCCCTTCCAGAAAAGAAGATTCAGAATGAAAAGTGAAAGAATGGCTGTAAATACATATTTTTTTGTTCCTTCATCCGAAGATCTTTCAAGAAAAAGACCTGTGATGTATGTTATCAGGGTCACGAACACCAGCATCAAAAGTGCTGCCGGGTCAAGAAAAAAACAAAATACCAGGCTCAGCCCAAGCATCACCGGCTTTTTTGCCGCCTTCGGCACCGCAAAGAAGATCAATACCGAGACCAGTATGAAGATAATGGTCGAAATGTTAAAGTTCATTCCTGTATGATACAGTATTTTCGGGTATATGTAAAAGAATATGTAAAAGAAAATACGACGACACCGAGAAGTTAATCTCGGCACCGCCGCTTCCTACAAAAAGTAGGATAGTAGTGTTTCCTTCATTTTTCAAGTATAAATAAAGCACAAAGATCAAAGAAAAAGCAGGGTCGTGTTTGAGCAATTTGTACAAAACCCCGCTTTGACTTCCTTTTTATTTCTTCAATGCATCCCTGATCTCCGTGAGAAGCTTTATATCCTCAGGTATCTCTTCGGGCTTTTCCTCTTCTTCCTTCTTGTTCTTCTTTGCAAGCTTTTCTGCCTTTTCCTTGAATGTATTAAAGGATTTCATGATAAAAAAGAGAACTACGGCAGTGATCAGGAAGTTGATGACCGCCTGGATGAAATTTCCGAAAAGAATGTTGGCATCTCCCACCTGCACACCCCAGGACGAGAAATCCACTCCTCCGATGATAATACCTATCACAGGACCGATCACATCCTCCGTGAGTGAACTTACAATGGCAGTGAACGCGCCGCCGATAATGATACCTACGGCCATGCTCATAACATCGCCTTTGGTGATGAATTCTTTAAATTCCTTTATAAAACCTTTCATCTTTTTCCCCTTTCCTGTATATAATCATATAATGTCATGGTCAAACAGCATTTCGTACTGTTTTCACATACAGGATATAACGATCACGAGCAAGCTCGATCATTATATCCTGTACGCGAAAGGTGCTAAAGCACCTTTTGACCATTGTATCAATATATTGACCCGGTTTTAAACAACTTATCAACATATTGTGGATAACTATGGTATCAGTTTGTCCTTGCCTCCCATATAGGGACGAAGAACTTCGGGGATCGAGACCGATCCGTCAGCCTTGAGGTTGTTTTCAAGGAAGGCAATGAGCATCCTGGGAGGAGCAACAACAGTATTGTTCAGTGTATGAGCCAGATAGTTACCGTTTTCTCCCTTGATCCTTATCTTCAGTCTCCTTGCCTGCGCGTCACCCAGATTTGAACAGCTGCCCACTTCAAAATATTTCTTCTGTCTGGGACTCCATGCCTCCACATCACAGGATTTGCATTTCAGGTCTGCCAGATCTCCCGAACAGCACTCAAGGGTACGAACGGGAATATCAAGTGATCTGAACAGATCCACTGTATTCTGCCAAAGCTTGTCGTACCAGAAAGGAGAATCCTCAGGTTTGCATACCACTATCATCTCCTGCTTTTCAAACTGATGGATACGGTATACTCCTCTTTCCTCCAGACCGTGAGCTCCCTTTTCCTTTCTGAAGCAGGGAGAATAACTGGTAAGAGTCAGGGGCATATCCTGTTCCGGAAGCTGGGAATCTATGAATCTTCCTATCATCGAGTGCTCCGAGGTTCCGATGAGATAAAGATCCTCTCCCTCGATCTTGTACATCATGGCATCCATCTCCGGAAAACTCATGACTCCTTCCACTACATTTCCATGGATCATAAAAGGCGGTATCACATAGGTGAAGCCTCTGTCTATCATAAAGTCTCTGGCATATGAAAGCACTGCGGAATGCAATCTTGCTATATCACCCAAAAGATAATAAAATCCGTTTCCGGCAACTCTGCCTGCTGCTTCCATGTCTATGCCGGCAAAGCTTTCCATGATCTTTGTGTGATACGGTATCTCAAAATCCGGAACTACGGGCTCACCGTATTTTTGTATCTCCACATTTTCGGAATCATCCTTTCCTATGGGAACGGAAGGATCGATCATCTGTGGAATAGTATACATGATCTTTGTGAGTTTTTCGGAAAGTTCCGCATTTTCCCTGTCAAGAGCCGCTATCCTTTCCCCGTTGTCCTTTACCTTCTTTTTTACTTCTTCGGCTTCTTCCCTTTTTCCTGCAGCCATCAGGGCACCGATCTCTTTTGCCGTTTTATTTTTCTGCGCTTTTAACTCATCGGATTCCTGCTGATTGGCTCTCTTTTTTGCATCAAGCTCTATGGCCTCATCCACAAGAGGAAGCTTTTCATCCTGAAATTTCTTTTTGATGTTTTCCTTTACCGCATCGGGATTTTCCCGGACAAATTTAATATCAAGCATTATTCTTCATCTGCTCCTTCATTACTTACTTCTTCAGTTACTTCTTCATCATCAAGCTCCTTGTCGCCATCAGAAACCTTGTCTCTCACCTTTGCGATCTTTGCAAGCTTGACACCGGATTCGAGGTTCATGATCTTCACGCCCATGGTGATCCTTCCGATCTTTGACACATCATTGGCTTTGATCTGGATTATAACTCCCTTGTCGGTTATGAGCATTACTTCATGATCTTCATTGACGGATTTTACTCCTATGACAAAACCTGTCTTGTCCGTCACTTTATAACACTTGACACCCTTGCCGCCGCGACGCTGGACATTGAACTCATCCGTCTCCGTACGTTTGCCCATTCCGTTCTCGGTGACTATGAGAAGTGCATCTCCCTGACTTTTCAGCTGCATGCCGACTATCTCATCTCCGTCATCAAGGTTCATTCCTATGACACCCATGGAATTTCTTCCGGTCGCTCTCACATCAGTATCCTTGAAGCGTATGCACATACCGTATTTTGTGATAAGAAATTCCTCTTCATCCGAGGTAGTCTGTTTAACTTCTATGAGTTCGTCATCATCCCTCAGATTGATGGCTATGAGACCGGTTTTTCTGATATTTTCATATTCAGTGATCCTGGTCTTTTTTATTATACCCTTCTTTGTGACCATGAAAAGGAATTTGTCTTCTTCATATTCATTTATGGGGATAGTGGCACTGACCTTTTCACCGGGCATCAGCTGCAGGAGATTCACTATTGCCACTCCTCTGGCGTTTCTTGATGCCTCGGGTATTTCATATGCCTTCAGCCTGTATACCCTTCCCATATTTGTAAAGAACATCACATAATTATGAGTCGTGGTCATGAGAAGATCTTCTATGTAGTCATCCGCTATGGTCGTGATTCCCTTGATGCCCTTGCCTCCTCTGTGCTGTGCATGGAAGTTGTCTACAGTCATCCTTTTGATATAGCCCAGAGAAGTCATGGCAAGAACGGTGTTTTCCTTCGGGATCACATCCTCCATTGAGATATCATAGGCATCAAAGCCTATCTTTGTCCTTCTCTCATTTGCAAATTTATCGGAGATCTCTGTTATCTCTGTTTTTATTACACCGAGAAGGATCTTTTTGTCCGAAAGGATCTCTTTGAAACGCTTGATCTGTTCAAGGAGATCGTTAAATTCATCCTCAATCTTTTTTCTTTCCAGAGCTGCCAGAGCACGGAGCCTCATATCCACAATAGCCTGTGCCTGATCGTCGTCTATATCAAGAAACTCTATAAGACTCTGCTTTGCTTCCGCAACAGTTGAGCTTGCCCTTATCATCCTGATGACTTCATCTATGACATCCAGTGCTTTCAGAAGACCTTCCAGTATATGAGCTCTCTGTTCAGCCTTGTTCAGATCAAACTGTGTCCTTCTGGTGACCACATCCTCCTGATGATCAAGATAATGGTTCAGGACCTCAAGTATGCTCATGACCTTGGGCTCATTGTTTACAAGTGCCAGCATGATGACGCCGAAGGTATCCTGCATCTGGGTATGTTTAAAGAGAAGATTGAGGACTACATTGGCATTTGCATCACGCCGCAGTTCTATCACTATCCTCATTCCTTCACGGTTACTCTCATCCCTCAGATCGGTGATCCCGTCTATCTTTTTATCTTTTACGAGATCTGCGATATTTTTTATGAGATTAGCCTTATTGACCATATATGGAAGCTCAGTTACTATGATCTGCTGCTTTCCGTTAGGAAGCTCTTCTATCTCTGTGATGGCACGGCATCTGATCTTTCCCCTGCCTGTCCTGTATGCTTCCTCCACTCCGCGGGTACCCAAAATCTCTCCTCCCGTAGGAAAATCGGGACCCTTTACTATATCAAGGATATCCTCTACAGTTGTCTCTCCTTCTTCTATCCTGTCATCTATGATCTTTACCACGGCATCTGATACCTCCTTCAGATTGTGA
>CAMVDF010000082.1 GCA_947166195.1 uncultured Lachnospiraceae bacterium | reverse complement strand
GGGAAAAAGATCCTTGATGATCTTTGTCTCAATATAGAAAAGAATGAATTTGTAACGCTGCTCGGACCTTCGGGATGCGGTAAGTCAACGCTGCTGCGTATCATAGGCGGTTTTGTGAAGCCGGATCATGGGCAGGTCTTTTTTGAAGGAGGGGATATCACCTCCATGCCGCCGGAAAAAAGGCAGGTACATACAGTTTTCCAGAAGTATTCCCTCTTCCCTCATATGAATGTGGCTGATAATGTAGCCTTTGGTCTGAAACTGAAAAAAAAGAACAAAGACTATATAAATGAGAAAGTCAGATATGCCATGAGGCTTGTCAATATGGAAGGTTATGAGGAGAGGATGACAACATCTCTTTCGGGAGGACAGCAGCAAAGGATAGCCATAGCAAGGGCCATAGTCAATGAACCAAAGATGCTCCTGCTGGATGAGCCTTTGGGGGCGCTTGATCTGAAGCTGCGCCATGAGATGCAAAAGGAGCTGATGAGGATCAAGCACGAAGTGGGCATAACCTTTGTCTATGTGACTCATGATCAGGAGGAAGCTCTGACCATGTCTGACAGGATAGTGGTCATGAACCAGGGCATCATACAGCAGATGGGTACTTCAAAGAGTATCTACGATGAGCCCCAAAATGCCTTTGTGGCCGACTTTGTCGGTGACAGTAACATCGTAAACGGGATCATGATAAAGGACCGTCTGGTGTTGATCCACGGAGTTGAAGTCGAGTGCGTGGATGAAGGCTTTGATGCAAATGAGCCCGTTGATGTTGTGATCCGTCCCGAGGACCTTGTGATAGTCGGCAAGGACAGCGGATTCACAAACGGCATAGTGACAAATCTGATCTACAAGGGCGCTTATTATGACATAAGCGTTGCAGCAGGTGACTATGAATGGTCGGTTCAGAGCAATGTGCCTGCTGCGGTAGGCAATGAAGTCGGACTCTTCATAGATCCTGAGAATATCCAGATAATGAAAAAACCGAGATCGAGTGATGAGGAGGTCATAGACAAGCTTGGATAAGGTGCTGGGAAAAAGGAGCGCTCTTGCCGGCCCGTATGTCATCTGGGCAGTGGGTTTCACGGTGATCCCGCTCGTTGTTATAATAAAATATGCGGTCTTTGACAGGAGCGGCGCATTCACACTGGCCAATATCCTGTCCATATTTGCCCCCGTACATCTGAAAGCGCTCATTTTTTCTCTTGAGATCGCTCTGGGATGTACCCTGGTATGCATTCTGCTGGCTTATCCTCTGGTCCTTGCGATATCACGGCTGAAATTTGCAAGAAGCGGGATGATGCTTGTGATACTGATCCTCCCCATGTGGATGAACTTCATTCTGAAGCTGCTTGCCTGGCAGATGATACTGTCTTCAAACGGAGTCCTGAATCTGATAATAAGATCGCTTGGATTTGCAGAGTTTGACATATCAAATACTCCTTTGAGCATTATGATAGGGGTTATATACGAGTATTTTCCTTACATGGTGCTTCCCATCTATGATGCCGTAACTGCAATAGACGAAGATGTGATAGAAGCGGCAAGGGATCTGGGAGCAAAAAAGGCCACGGTTTTTTGGAGGATAGTATTTCCACTGTCTCTTCCCGGACTCATGAGCGGGATCACCATGGTCTTTGTTCCGTCGATGACAAGCTTTGTGACTGCGGATATCCTGGGAGGCGGGAAGCTCCAGCTTGTGGGAAATATAATCGAACAGGAATTCATACACAGCATGAACTGGAATCTGGGGGCGGGTCTTTCCGTTGCGCTGATGATATTTGTGCTCATCAGCATGACCTTTACCATAAACAAGGATGAAAGGGAGGAGGAAGAGGCATGGTAGAAAAGGCCAGGGCTTTTATAAGCCGTCTTTATATATTGCTCATAATCCTCTTTCTTTACGCGCCCATCGCCGTGCTCATAATACTGTCCTTTAATGATTCGAGGTCAAGGGTGGTCTGGGGAGGCTTCACCTTCAAATGGTATGTCACGCTCCTGCACAATTCCCAGATAAGATCTGCTCTGGGAATGACTTTTCTGCTGGCCTTTCTTTCGGCATTTGTATCTTTGGTGATCGGTACAGCAGCGGCTCTGGGAATATATTCAATGAAAAAAAGAAATCACAGGCTGATGATGATGATCACAAACATACCCATGCTCAATGCCGACATAGTTACCGGCATAGCCCTCATGCTCTGGATCATCCAGTTCATGCCGCTGGGATTCGGATCGGTGCTTATCGCACACATAACCTTCAATATTCCGTATGTGATCCTTGCGGTCATGCCAAAGGTCAGGACAATGAACATATCCATATATAATGCCGGAAGAGATCTGGGAGCAGGACCCTTGAGGGCCTTTTTTGAACTGATGCTGCCTCAGCTTTCAGGGGGGATGATATCGGGGTTTTTCATGGCTTTCACTATGTCCATGGATGATTTTGTGATAACATATTTTACGAAAGGGGCCGGTATCAATACCCTTTCGACAATGATCTACGGGGAGATCAAAAAAGGCATCAAGCCGGAGATCTATGCGTTGTCGACCATCATATTTGTGCTTGTGCTCGTGATACTCATGATCGCAAACAGTATGCCGGCAGCTGAAGGAACCAAACGTATGGGCAGACAGGGGGATTAAGGGAAAATGAAGCAAAGAAAAATGACGGCTCTCATTCTTGTGGCGGTATTGGTGATCAGCCTGACGGGCTGCGCAAAGGAGGACAGTGCGAACACGCTGACAGTATTTAATTACGGGGAATATCTTGATCCCGACATGATCAAACTGTTCACAAAGGAAACGGGAATAAAGATCAAATATGAAGAAGCAGCCACTCCCGAGGAGATGTATACAAAATTCAAGTCGGGAGCCATAGGATATGATCTTTTGTGCACCTCGGATTATATGCTGAAAAGGCTGATAAACGAGAATGAACTCAGGGAAATAGATTATTCGCTCTTTCAGTACAAGGATAATATCGGAAAGAAGTACTGGGATTTTTCAAAAGCGTTTGATCCGGAAAATAAATATACCCTGCCCTATTTCTGGGGTACAGTCGGGATCCTTTATGACACAACAAAGGTGGCGGGAAAGATCGACAGCTGGGATGTGCTTTTCAATGGCGAGTATTCCGGACAGATAGTGATGCAGAATTCGGTCCGTGATGCTTTCATGATCACGGAAAAATATCTGGGGTATTCGCTGAATACTACCGACAGGGATGAGATACAGAAGGCGTATGAGACTCTGCTCAAACAAAAGCCGGATGTCCAGGCATATCTGGTCGATGAGGCCAGAGATGAGGTTGTTGCGGGCAATGCGACTATGGCTGTGGTCTATTCCGGGGAAGCGTATCTCGGACACAAGTACAATTCCGACCTGGAGTATGTGGTCCCGAAAGAGGGGTCAAACGTTTGGCTTGATTCCTGGTGTATCACCAAAAACTGCCAGAACACCGAAGCGGCGTGCAAGTTTCTTGACTTTTTGTGCAGGGATGATGTTGCTTTGAAGAATTTTGAATACATTTTCTACTCGACACCGAATGAAACAGTGAAGGAGAATCTGCCGGAAGAAGACCGGAACGATAAGTCCATGTTCCCGGATGATTCGGCAACGGAAAACTGTGAGGTGTGCACACTTACAGATCCTGAAACGAACGAACTGCTGAACAAGCTGTGGAAGGATCTGAAGGCGAACTGACTACAGGGGGACAGTTCTTCTGTTTCGTGAGAAACCAAAACAGAAGAACCGTCCCCGTTTGAAGCCTGCATTTTTTCATGCGCCGGGCGGGATTTGAACCCGCACGCCATAAAGACACAGGAACCTAAATCCTGCCTGTCTGCCAGTTCCAACACCGGCGCAAGGTCCGGCTTCCAGCCGGACATATATGATCGTTTAATCGGACAGTCCGCACAGTTTGTTGGCTTTGTCCGTGATCTGTCTTAATTTCTCGTGGTCAAAGGTACCGTCTCCGAATCCCAGCACATTTCGAAGCGGGGTGGGGCCGAAGGTTGCAGCCATCATTTCGGGAGAAACGGCCTCACCTTTTTTGAGTTCCTTTTTGTCATTTACATGGCTGAAAGAATCGATCGCCGGTTTGAGCAGAGCTGCAAGCCTGGGATCATCCATGAAATCCGAGAAGGTGGAGTTTTCATCAAACCGCTTTTTCGGAAGAGGAGCGGATTCTATGTTGACCTTTTTTGAAAATCTGATATCCCTTGAGGAAGCTCCGACCTCCACGTCATAATCACCCGAAGGAACATAGAAATCTCCGAGGGACTCGTCAAAGTAGGAGAATGCTCTTTTGTCGAGGGTGAAACTCACCGTCTTTGTCTCTCCTGCCCGAAGTGATACCTTGTCAAAGGCCCGCAGCTCCCTGACAGGTCTTTGGACTTCGCCTTTTGCGGGAGATACATATATCTGAACGACCTCTTTGCCCGCCATACGGCCGACATTTGAAACATCTACACTGACCTCCAGGGTATCGGTATCTTTTATCTTTCTCTTTGAAACTTTGAAATTTGAGTATTTGTATGTGGTGTAGCTCAGACCGTGTCCAAAGGGAAACAGAACCTCGTATTCCTTTGCATCATAATATCTGTAGCCTACAAATACTCCTTCGGCATAGTTTACCCTGTCACCGTTTCCGGGGAAATTCAGGTAGGAAGGGTTGTCCGAAAGCTTTTTGGGGAAGGTCTCGGGCAGGCGGCCCGAGGGGTTTGCCTTTCCAAAGAGCAGTTCGTATTGTGCAAGACCTATATTCTGTCCTCCGAGATACATTTCAAATATGCCCTTTACATCATCTGCCCACGGCATCTCAACAGGAGACCCGTTGTGGAGGACAACCACGACATTGGGCTGGACTTTTAGGATCTCTTCTATGAGCCTGTTCTGGCAGTCCGGGAGGCGCATATGCTTCCTGTCGTAGCCTTCACTTTCAAAATTGTCCGGGAGTCCGGCAAATACCACAGCGACATCACTCTTTTTTGCCGCATTTACAGCTTTTGTCAAAAGAGTTCTGTCGATCTCATCCTTCTGATCGTCATATCCCTGGGCATAGACCAGATCGTGACCCTTGCCGTGGGATGCATCGAGGAAAGAAGTGACCTTGAAGGCGTTGATATGCGAACTTCCGCCACCCTGGAACCTCGGTGTCTTTGCGTATTTTCCAATGACTGCGATGGTGTCGTTTTTATCAAGAGGCAGGATGCCGTCATTTTTGAGGAGAACAGCACATTCCTCCTCGGCTTTTCCGGCCAGTTCGTGATCCGCATCCTTGTCCCATTTGGCATTTTTGCTTTTGTGGGATTCGAAACGGTCTATCCATCTGAGAATTCTTTCGACTGCCCTGTCTACAACTGCTTCCGAAAGACGGCCGGTTTTCACCGCATCCACTATCTCTCTGTCGTTTTGACCGTAGGAACCTGGCATTTCAAGATCGAGTCCGGCATCAAGGCCGGTGACCCTGTCACTTACGGCTCCCCAGTCACTCATCACTACCCCGTCAAAGCCCCATTCATCGCGAAGGACAGTTGTGAGGAATCTTTTGTTCTGGGATGCATGTGTTCCGTTGATCCTGTTGTATGAGCACATGACAGTCCAGGGTTTTGAGTCTTTTACGGCGCCCTCAAAGGCTGCCAGATAGATCTCCCGGAGAGTCCTTTCGTCTATTTCGGCACTGACGGAAAGGCGTCTGTGTTCCTGATTGTTTGCGAGGAAATGCTTGATGCAGGCACCTACATTTTTGCTCTGGACGCCCTTGATGAAGGCTGAGGCCATCTCTGTGGCCAGAAGAGGATCCTCCGAAAAGTACTCAAAACTCCTGCCGCACAGGGGGGATCTTTTTATATTTACAGCAGGCCCGAGGATGGTTCCGATACCCTCTTCCTGACATTCGTTTCCTATGGCCTTTCCAATTTTTGTCAAAAGAGATCTGTCAAAGGAGGATGCGGTTGCGCACGCTGCCGGAAAACAGACGGCCTTGATGCTCTCGCTGCCGCCAAAGTGATCATCTTCCAGAGTCTGTCTGCGAAGACCGTGAGGTCCGTCACTGACTTCAAGCTCCGGCACATTCTGGCTCCTGACCGCTTTTGTGTGCCAGAAATCCCGGCCCGAACACAAAGAGGCTTTTTCTTCAAGAGTCATTTTCTTCAATATTTTGTTCACATCCATGAGGTACCCTCCTTTCAACCTGTAGTATGGAATACCGGCAATATTCAGTGTAACACTTTTTTTGGGTGTGTGAAAGAAAAAGAAAAATGATCTCAGTCGCAGATGACAGAATCCACCACTATGTCACGGCCCTGTATCACGCGGCCCGTACTGCTGCGGCACACAGGACACAGATAACCGTTTGACCTTTCGGGAGTGTAGATGCTGCCGCAGTCCGAACATTCTGCCGCGACAGGTATGATCTTTGTCTCAAGGACCGCATGTTCAAGCAGTGTTCCCTTTGAGGCTTCCCTGAAATATTTTTCCAGATATTCGGGAAGGGCACCGGTCATGGCTCCCACACTGACCTTTACACTGCTGATGTTTTCAAGGCCTTTTTTCTCCGCTTCCTTCAGGACTGTATCAATGATCGAGATGACAAAACTCATTTCATGCATAGCACGATAATTATAACATCCGCCGGTATTTTGTGATATACTGTTTAATTGATAAACATGGGTTATTACAGGAGGAGAGCATGGCGTCATATACGATCCCTTTTTTGATCATATTTCCCTTTGTAGCGGCAGTATTCAGTTATTTCACAAGGATAAACAAGCTAAGAAATGCCATGGCCTATATCAGTTCGGTCGTAATCATAGCAGCAACGGGAATTCTTTTGATGCAGTGGATTGCAAAGGGGGCAATCCCGGAGGAACTCTATTTTGACGCTCATCCGGCGGACCGCGTGATACTTGTGCTTGAGATCGCATTGGCAGTCTACATCACGATCCTCTGTTTCAGATATAAAAAGTACTGGATAAGCCTTCTTTCTCTGGGACCGACCGGGCTCATCGTCTGGTTTGAGTTTTCGGGTATCAAAATATACGAAGGAGCCCGGATCAGGGTGGATCATCTCTCCGTGATGATGTGCCTGATCATCGGTATAATAGGTTCCCTCATCATAGTATACGCTGTGGGGTATATGCATGGATATCACCATCACCACAGGGAATTCCGTGACAGGAGATACTATTTCTTTACTCTTCTGTTTATTTTTCTGGGAGCGATGTACGGGTTTGTGCTTTCGGACAATCTCCTTTGGATAGATTTCTTCTGGGAACTGACCAGTGTATGTTCGTTCCTTCTGATAGGATATACACATGAGCCGGTGGCGATCAGCAATTCATTCAGGGCTTTGTGGATGAATCTTCTCGGAGGCACGGCGCTGGCAATAGGTATAGTGTATCTGGGGTATTTTTCCGGTTCGGTATCGCTTCGCAGGCTTGTAAGTCTTGGCTCATCCAAGGTTTCCTACGCGGTCATACCCGTGGCTCTGATCGCCTTTGCGGCACTTACAAAGGCAGCGCAGATGCCTTTTTCAACCTGGCTTATAGGAGCCATGGTTGCACCGACACCATCGTCGGCACTTCTTCACAGCGCGACCATGGTGAAGGCCGGGATATACATTTTGTTCAGGCTGTCCCCGGCGATGGCAAGGACTACCACGGGAAACATGATAGCCTTTATAGGGGGCTTTACATTTCTGATCACATCCTTCATGGCAATAGCACAGAGTGACGGAAAAAAAGTGCTGGCTTTTTCCACCATATCAAATCTCGGCCTGATGGTGGCCTGCGCGGGCATGGGCAGGAGTGAGACGATCTGGGCGGGAATCTTTCTGATGCTCTTTCATGCCATATCAAAATCGCTGCTTTTTCAGGATGTGGGAGCTACGGAGAACAGCCTGCATTCCAGGGATATAGAGGATATGCACGGACTTTTGTATCTGCTCCCCAAGCTTGCGTTTTTCATGTTCATAGGCATAGCGGGGATGTTCCTTGCACCTTTTGGAATGCTGATCTCCAAATGGTCTGCCCTCAAGGCCTCAGTCAATGAGGGAAATATCATCATGGTGTTCTTCATCTGCCTCGGTTCTGCCACCACATCTTTTTACTGGACCAAATGGATGGGCAAGATAATAAGCGCGAGTCATCTCAAGGAGCAGTCCTTCAGGGATATCACAAAGAAAAACGAACTGATCTCGCTGTGGATACATGCAGTGCTGATGATAGCGCTGTGCCTGCTCTTTCCTTTATTATCCCGTGTATATGTCAATCCCCTCATAGAGGAAATGTTCGGGACATACAAGGATGTTCTCCCGACACAGATACTCCTGACCCTTGTGGTGATCATCGGTCTGGTTTTTGCCGTTCCGCTGCTGGCCTTCCTTTACAGCAAAAAGATGAGAAAGACCTATGTGCTTTCTTACATGAACGGAGTAAATGCGGGGAACAACATGAAATTCATAGATTCCTTTGGTGAGGAAAGGACATTGTGGATGTCAAACTTTTATCTGCACAAGTGGATAGGGCAGAGAAAACTGATGGCGCCGGGGCAGTTTTTTGCCGCGGCGGTGCTGGTGGTTATGCTCAGCATGATAATCGGAGGTGTCAGGATATGAATATGGGTATAATATATGCAGTCGCATACATCATACTGGCGCCGGTCATCGGGGGATTGCTTGAAGGAGTGGACAGAAAGATCTCTGCCAGAATGCAAAGGAGGGTGGGACCGCCCCTTTTCCAGCCTTTTTATGATGTCATAAAGCTTTTCAACAAGGAAACAATTTCTGTTGATTCGGCGCAGACTTTTCTTCTGCTGACATATTTTGTTCTGATGCTGGTGACAGGAGTCATGTTCTTTTCGGGGAGCGATATCCTGATGTGCTTTTTCGTGCTTTCCACTGCGGCAACCTTTCTGTATTTTGCGGGAGTCATAACGAGTTCTCCCTATTCCTCCATAGGGGCCCAGAGGGAGTGGATACAGATGATGGCATATGAACCAGCGGTGCCTCTCACATGTGTTGG
>CAMVDF010000081.1 GCA_947166195.1 uncultured Lachnospiraceae bacterium | reverse complement strand
GCACATGATACTCAAACAGAGCCTTGATGAATGTATCCGTATAATTCAGCAAAGACTCCTCATGTCTCACACCATATATGCAAAGATGAAAGGGCAACAGCGAAAAACAGGCATATATTCGAAGAAGGTCAAGTCCTGTCTCTCTCCTGTTTTTTGCCATCATAATATCGCTCCGAAAAGACCTGCGGAAACCAGGCCCATGATGATGCCTGCAAGGACAACCCCCAGCATGACCGCGATGACACTCTCCTTGAACTTCATGTCAAGGATGGAGGCCGCAAGGGTGCCGGTCCAGGCACCGGTTCCCGGAAGGGGGATTCCAACAAAGAGGAGAAGGGCCAGAAAGAGGCCGCGCCCGGCCTTTGCCTGCAGCTTTTCTCCTCCCTTGTGTCCCTTTTCGAGACAGAAGCTGAAAAATCTGCCGATGAACTTTTTGTCCTTTCCCCATTCAAGCACCTTTCTGGCAAAGAAAAAGATGACGGGCACGGGAAGCATGTTCCCGACGACGGCCACCACGTAGCATACCCAGAGCTTTAGGGGCTCTCCCGCCTCTATGAAGCCTATGGCATAGGGAATCGCACCCCTCAGCTCCACAAGCGGCACCATCGAGATAAAAAAAATCATCAGGTAATGTATCATTTCATGATCTCCTTTAACGCAAGATACAGCGTATCCATCTCCTCATCCGTTCCTATGGTGATCCGAAGATGATCCGCTATCCTTTCCGGTTTCTTAAAGTGTCTGACAAAGATATCCCTCTCCTTCAGTCTTTCAAAGATGTCAGAAGCCTCAAAGGGTGCGGGCGGTTTTGCAAATATGAAATTCGTCGACGACTCATTAAAGGTAAAGCCAAGTTCCCTTAACCGCTCCCCGAAGGCGGTCCTCGTTTTTATTATACGGGACGTGATATCACGGAAATATTCATCATCCCTGATGGCAGCAGCACCGGCGGCAAGCGCCGGGGTGTTCATGGTATAGGAATTGACGGAATATTTCACATCATTTAAGTACCTTATGAGCGCTGCCTGCCCAAAGCAGTAACCGATGCGCATGCCCGCAAGGGCCCTCGATTTTGACATGGTGCGCACCACCACCACATTGTCGTATTTTTCGATGAGCGGCAGGGCCGTTTCCCCTCCGAAATCGATGTAGGCCTCATCCACAATGACCACACTGTCCTTATTATGGGACACTATATCCTCTATGCTATCAGTACCGAGCAGGACTCCGGTGGGTGCATTGGGATTTGCGATGACGACCCCTCCGTTCTTTTTTCTGTAATCCTGCGTCCTGATGCAAAAATTCTCATCAAGGGGCAGAGTCTCATATGGGATCCTGTAGACTTCCGCCCAGACATCATAGAAGGAATAGGTGATGTCCGGAAAAAGCACCGGCTCCCTGCCCGCAAAAAAGGTCAGGAAACACATGGAGAGCACATCATCGGAGCCGACGCCCGAAAAAACGCACTCACGGGGCACTCCATAATAAGAACAGAGCGCATCGTTCAATGTATCGCATGCCACCTCCGGGTAGAGGCGCAGCACATCCGTGTCCATCGAATCCAGAGCCTTTTTCACCGCGGGCGACGGCGGATAGGGACACTCGTTTGTATTTAACTTGATCACTTTTTTTTGCGGCTGCTCCCCCGGTGTATAGGGGGTCACCCGCCTGATGTTTTCTTCAAAGCTCATATCAGTCCGTAATCCTTTGCGAGGCTTTCAAAGCCGGGCAGGCTGTTTTTGCAGGTTTCATATGACACGCAGTAGGCAAGGCGCACGAAGCCTGCGCACATAAAGGACGAGCCGGGAACCAGCAGGATCCTGTATTCCTTTGCCTTTGCCACAAATTCCTTTTCGTCGGGAACCGGCGATTTGATGAACATGTAAAAGGCCCCCTCGGGTTTTATACACGAAAAGCCGTACTTTTGCAGGGCATCATAGAGCACATCCCTGTTTTTTGCATAATAAGCGATATCCGCCTTTTCCTCAAGACACTCGGCAACCACCTTCTGGATGAGGGACGGCGCATTCACAAAGCCCAGGACGCGGTTTGCGATGGTAAGGGCCCCAAACAGCTCATCATACCCGTCGGCCTCCGAGGGCAGCACCAGATATCCGATCCTCTCTCCGGGAAGGCTCAGGGTCTTGCTGAAGGAATAGCCCACAATGGTATTTTTGTAATACCTTGTGATGTAGGGCACTTCTGCTCCCGTATACACCAGCTCCCTGTAGGGCTCGTCGGAAATGATGAAGATGGGATGTCCGTACTTCTCCTGCTTTTTTTCAAGGATCGAGGCAATGCTCTTTATAGTCTCCTCAGAATATATTACACCCGTAGGATTGTTTGGATTATTAATGATCACTGCCTTTGTTTTTGCCGTGACCTTTTCCTCAAACTCCGGCAGGTTTGGCTGAAAGGTTTCTGTATCAGGCTTAACCGTGATCAGAACACCGCCGAAATTGCCCACATAGTTTTTGTATTCCAGAAAGAAGGGCGCAAAGGTCACTACCTCATCCCCCGGATCGATGAGGGCCTTCAGGGCACAGTTTAAGCCTCCCGCTGCCCCTACCGTCATCATGATGTTGTTTTCGGTAAATGATGTGTTAAACCTGCGGTTCAGGGAATCCGCCACCTTTTTTCTGACATCGGGAAACCCTGCATTGCTCATGTAGCCGTGAAGGATTACCGGATCTTCTTCGGCTATCAGTTTTTTAATGGTCTCCTCCACCTTTTTCGGCGCAGGAACATTCGGATTTCCAAGTGAAAAATCATAGACATTTCCGGCACCGTACTGCGTCGCCATTTTCTGTCCTTCCTCAAACATCTGTCTGATCACGGAATTGTTGTTCACAAGGCCTTCCATACTTTTTGCGATCATATATAAACCTCCATGAATAATAGTTATTACACTGCGTTCGAACATGAGTTTTTTCGGGGACGCTTCCGCTCGCTCATCACGCAACGGTGCTAACCTCGCAAAAAACGCTCGGAAGCACCGGCGCTCTTCGAACGCCCCTCAAAAATCTCATGTCTCACTTCGTGTCCTGCCTTACACTGTGGCAGGATCCTCCTCACTCCAGCTTCTTGATCTTCGGCCAGTAGCGGAACTGCGCCTTCCCCACTATCCCTTCACGGGAAAGGTAGGTGTTCGTCCAGTAGCGCGAATCCGCCGAATCATTGCGGTTGTCTCCCATCATGAAGTAATGCCCCTCAGGAACCTTGTAGGGACCGAACTCCCCCTGTATCTCAACCTGCAGATAGGGCTCGAAAAGCTTTTCACCGTTGATGAGCACCATGTTGTCACGGATCTCCACGGTTTCGCCGGGAAGTCCGATGAGCCTTTTGATGTAGAGCACATCCTCATTATCCGGATTTTTGAAGATGACGATATCACCTCTTTGCGGATCCCCGAACAGATAGGAAAGCCTTGAGCCTATGATCCTGTCATGGGCCATGATGGTCTTTTCCATGGAGGATGAAGGCACTGTGGCATTGACTATGATGAAGGTATTGACCAGAAGCGATATGATGATGGCGGCAGCGATGACTCCGATCCATTCAAGGATCTCTCTTATTATCTCCTTTTTACCCATTCTTTGATCCGGCCTCCCATATTAGCTCCTCCAAAGTCTGGTACAGCCTTTCAGGCTCCACAGGCTTTGACAGATGCGCGTTCATCCCTACCTGAAGGGACCTCTGGACATCCTCATCAAAGGCGTTCGCCGTCATGGCGATGATGGGCACTGCCTGCGCATCCCTCCTGTCCACTGCCCTGATGGCCTGTGTGGCTTCCAGTCCGTCCATCTCAGGCATCCTCACATCCATGAGGATGGCATCATAATAAAACTCTTCACTTTTTTCAAACATCTCAACTGCCTTCCTGCCGTTTGATGCCCATTCGGTTACGACATCCTTCACGGCAAGGACCTCGGTCATGATCTGCGCATTGATCTCCATATCCTCGGCAAGTAGCACCCTCTTTCCGGAAAGGTCCGCACGGGGCTTTTCCTTCAGCAATCCCAGGTTGTTCTTGCGGGCGATCCTTTCAAACTCATCCACCACATTGGAGGCAAAAAGCGGCTTTGCCAGAAAGCTGTCGACTCCGGCATGGTAGGCATCCTCCGCTATCTCATCCCAGTTAAAGGAGGTGAGGATGATCACCGTCGTTTCATTGTCATACTTCTTTCTGATCTGCCTTGAAACCTCGATGCCGTCCATCTCAGGCATCTTCCAGTCAAGCAGTATCAGGTTGTAGTGCTCCTGTCTGGTATGGGCCGTTTCAAGCATGTTCAGGGCATCGGCTCCGTTAAAGGCTATGTCTGCCTTTATCCCCGCCTCCTGAAGCACAAGCCTTGCATGCTCCGCAGCTACCTCCTCGTCATCAACCACCAGCACACGCATATCCTTTGCACTCACATGCCCGCTGCAGCCGATGGCATGCTCGCAGTTTTTGAGGGTTATGATGACGGTAAAGGCCGTCCCCTCACCCTTTTTTGATTCCACCGAAATGGTGCCGTTCATCAGCTCAACGATGCTTTTTGTTATCGCCATCCCCAGTCCCGTGCTGCCGTATTTGTTGTTCCTTGTGGAATCCTCCTGTGTAAAGGACTCAAAGATCTTTGGTATGAAGGCTTCGTCCATGCCGATACCGGTATCCTTTATCACAAATTTCAGGGTACTCTGATCGTCAAATACATTGGTGCGCTCGACGGAAAGATCGATCCTTCCCGGGGCATCGGTGAACTTGATGGCATTGCTGAGTATATTGATCAGCACCTGCTTGAGCTTCATATCGTCTCCGATATAAAAGTCCGCCACGCCGCCGGTTATATTGCACTCATATATGAGGCCCTTTTCTTTGCACTGCGACATGACCATGGTATTGATCTGCTCCAGCATCCTCCTGAAGGAGAATTCCTCGTGGCGCAGGACGATCCTGCCGGATTCGATGCGGCTCATATCGAGGATATCGTTGATGAGTCCCAGCAGATGTCTTGCGCTGTCCCCGATCTTTTCAAGATAATCCTTTGTCTCAACGGGCAGCTCCGTGTTTCTGAGAGCCAGTGAATCAAGGCCTATGATGGCGTTCATGGGTGTCCTGATCTCGTGGCTCATGTTTGACAGAAAGGCCGTCTTTGCGCGGTTTGCCTGTTCAGCCGACTTTAATGCATCCGACAGTGCCTGGTTTTTTGCAAGTGAATCCCTCATCTCGGAATCAATATCGGTGAAGCCCGCTCCGACAGCGTGAACGATATGATCCTCCCTGTCCTCGGGGTGCCTGACGCCTGCCATGCGAAGCATCTCATAGGACTCCGCACCTCCCTTTCTGACCAGATAGCGCAGGGTTATCAGCGTATCGGTCATCAGCGATTTTCTGATGGAATCGGGAGAAATGAACTCAAGGAAGGCCTGACGGTACTCCTCGGTCACAAACTCATCGGCATATTCCGTGAACTTTTCCATATAGTCAAATTCATCACCCGGATGTATGCCGTCATAAAGGCTTCCATCTTTTCTGTAGCAGATCCCCCTGCCGCTGTCCAGATCTATATAATAAACACTCCTGTAGTCGGAGGCCAAGGCCGTGATCATGCTGTCCTGCTGGCTTCTGGTCTTTTCCTGCTCCAAAAGCTCATCCTGGAGAGCAACCCTCTCCTCTAACTCCTGCTGCATCAGCTCGACTGTCTCCCTTTCGGCATTCAGGCGTACTGCTCTCCTCGTCTGAAAGACCATGAGCGCACAGATTCCTATCATGACCAGCGCGATGATCAGGGACAGTACGAGGCTGCGCCTGATGATCCCATCCGAAATGTTGTCGATCTGGTCGGTTATGACGCTTTCGCGGATGAGATATGTCAGCATCCAGTCAGTGCCGCGCACCGGAACATATTTCAGGGTCTCGTTCACTCCTCCGTAGGTGAAGGAAACCACTCCGGGGCTGCGTTCCTCAAACTGGTTCTTCACGGTTTCATAATCATAGCCTTCATCAAAAACCGCATTCTGAAGAGCCGCAAGGAGATTGTCTTCAGATGAAAGCCCGCCCAGGACCAGGCCCGTCAGTGCGGTACCATCAGCCGTGTACAGGTTGCAGAAGGTGGTATTGTTGCTGCCTGACTGTATGGATACCTCATCGAGAAAGGTGTCCATGCTGACTTCGATGAAGCAGGCCACAAGGGTTTTTCCGCAAAGATCCAGCCTGTCCACGGGCACTGCCACCACGACCTTGCTGTCGTTCACATCGATGTCCCTCACTGAGACCTCCGGTCCTGAAAGGGAGGCGTAGTCGAAATCATAGGCATCTATATCCGTTCTGGTTCCGCGGGATGTATAGATGATGCCGTTCTCGTCAACAAAGGCAAATTTCTCCAGGCTGTACAGAAGCTTCATCCTGGCCTGATAACGCTGAAGGCTTTCCACGCTTTCAAGGTCGCTCTTTTCCAAAAGCCCAACCGCAACATCCACATCCTTTATGTAGTCGGCGATGGTCGCGGATACAACCTCCTCCCTCCTGCCGGAAAGCTCATCCAGATACAAAAGACTCACGTTCCTGACTGCAAGGCTCGCACCGGCACTGGCGCTCCGCCCCGTCCAGATCGTTCCTATTATGAGGATGAGGGCGACTACGAGGCTTGCGACAACCGCAGCCTGTATGATACTTCCTTTTCTTGATCCTTTATCCGATGATTTTTGAAAGAGCATCCTTTTCCTCCAAAAGCTTTGTAAGCAGCGGTTCGTAATCTGTCTCGGTCTTGCTTCTCAAAAGTTCCGTTATCTCCGATATGGTATCAAAAAGCGGCGACAGCGAAAGGTTTCCCAGCACTCCCTTCAGCGCATGGGCCTCCTCAAACGCGGCATCCATATCCTTTTTTTCAAGTGCGGCAGAAAGCCTTTCAAAGCCCTGCTCACCCGGCACCGATGAAACAAGCCTCAGATACAAAGCCTCGTTTCCCATGCATCTTTTGATCCCCGTCTCCGTATCGGCACCGAAATTCTCCAGATCCTGAACAGTTATCATGACATTTAACCCCCTCGTTTTTTTTTATGAGACATGACACTATCTTTTGATGATACCACACAGGATGCAAAAACTCAAAAATGTCTTTCATTGATAAAGGATGAGATTTTTGTTATTATGAAACCTGACCGAGGTAGAAAAAAATGATCAGAAATATATACAGAAAAAGAAAAGTCCTCATAGTGGATGACGAAAGCATCAACCGCGAGATACTCGGGAATATGCTGAACAGCGAATATGAGGTAGTATATGCCGAAAACGGAAAGCAGGCTCTGGAAAAGCTTTCAGAGGACAAAGATTTCTCTCTCATGCTCCTTGACCTTAGGATGCCTGTCATGGGCGGGCTTCAGGTGCTTTCAAAGTGCAGGTCGGACAGTGAGCTTTCAAAGCTTCCCATCATAGTCCTGACCCAGGAAAAGGATGCCGAGGTCGAAAGCATCCGCGCGGGGGCGGACGATTTTATTAAAAAGCCCTACGACATGCCCGAGGTAATACTTGCCAGGTGCGAGAGGATCATAGAGCTCTATGAAAAGAGCACCCTCATTGACCTGACGCAGGTGGACCCCCTCACGGGCCTGTATGCAAGCGAGTTCTTTTTTGAATATATCAGGCAGTACGAGCAGTACAATGACAAGGAAATGGACGCGGTGGTCCTTGACATCGAGCACTTTCATCTGATCAACGAGATCCACGGACGTGACGAGGGGGACAGGATCCTCAAAAAGGTGGCCGAGATCCTTGAGCAGAAGTCAAAGGAAAGCTTCGGGATAGCCTGCCGCAGCTCCGCCGACACGTTTTACATCTATATCTCCGGCATGGAGGATTACGGCATGCTTGCCGACAGTATAATAAAAGCCATGGGCGAGCTGTCTCTTTCTCCCGCAAAGATACGCCTCCGCATCGGCGTCAACAAAAAAGCCGACAGGAGCGTTTCACCGGAGCAGAGGTTCGATTATGCAAAGCTTGCCTGTGACGGACTCAGGCGCGACTACACCAGGCAGGTTGCCTTTTACGACAAGGATCTGCACGACAGGCAGATCTATGAAACCCAGCTCATACATGATATGGACGGTTCCATCAAGTCCCGTGATTTCGAGGTTTATTTCCAGCCCAAATACGGGATACAGGGTGAAAAGCCGCAGCTAACCAGCGCCGAAGCCCTCATCAGGTGGAGACATCCAAAGCTTGGCATGATAAGCCCCGGCGATTTCATCCCTCTTTTTGAAGGAAACGGTCTGGTCCAGAAGCTTGACAGGTTCGTCTGGGAGGAGGCCGCCCGCTACGTGGGCATGTGGAAAAAGAAGTTCGGTTTTTCCGTTCCGGTTTCCGTGAACGTTTCAAGGATAGATATCTATGATCCCGACCTTGAGGATACGCTGGCAAAGCTTCTTGAAAAAAATGATCTGAAAAGCAGCGAGTTATATCTTGAGATCACGGAAAGCGCCTACTCCGACAATGCTGTGAGGCTGATCGAGGTGGTGAAAAGCCTGAGGAACAAGGGCTTCAGGATAGAGATGGATGATTTTGGATCGGGCTATTCGTCACTGAACATGCTCACAGCCATCCCGATTGATGTGCTCAAGATGGATATGAAATTCGTGCAGAACATGCTGAAGGATGAAAAGAGCCTCAAGCTCTGCGAGCTTGTGCTGGATATTTCGAGATTTCTTGATGTCCCCGTGGTTGCGGAGGGTGTCGAGGATGAGGCCCAGTATGAAAAGCTGAAGGAAATGGGCTGCCAGATCATCCAAGGCTACTATTTCTCAAAGCCTCTGCCTGCAGATGAATTTGAGGACCTGATCAGAAAAGAACTCTACTGAAAAGGCATTTTCACTTCTTCAAAGGATGGTTCCCACAAAGAACCTGTTGAGTGCCTCCAGCAGCTCTGTATGGGGCATGGATTTGAGGAGATACCCGTCGGGCTTTCGCTCAAGTATCCTCAGAACATCTTCCTTTTCATTTTTTCCTGTCAGAAAGATGATTGGTATCCTCTCGCTCTTCGGATTTGAAC
>CAMVDF010000080.1 GCA_947166195.1 uncultured Lachnospiraceae bacterium | reverse complement strand
AGGATCAACAAGGCTATAGGAAATACCATCACATTTTTTGCTGTGACAGCGGTGGTTGTGACGGTGCTCCTGAATATCTGCATACATCCGATAGTTTCTGTGCTGTCCACACCGGCTGAGGCTGTACCCGGAACTGTAAGTTATCTTCGGATCTGCTTCACGGGAATTCCCTTCATAATTGCCTACAATGTACTGAGTTCTGTTTTCAGAGGCATGGGAGATTCCAAAAGTCCGCTGATATTTATCACCATAGCCTGCTTTGTAAACATTATTCTGGACATCCTTTTTATGGGATCTATGCACATGGGTGCAGCAGGTGCGGCCTACGGTACTATCCTTGCCCAGGCAGTGAGCGTCGTCATAGCATTTGCGGCTATAATAAAAAAGAAGCTGTTTGAGATCCAGCTGATGGGTCTTTACCTTGATAGATTTGTACTTGAAAAGATTCTGGGAGTGGGGGTTCCCATTTCGTTTCAGGACGGATTCATACAGATTTCCTTCCTCGTGATCACAGTTATAGCCAATCAACGTGGTGTAGACATTTCCGCAGCGGTGGGCATCGTGGAAAAGACCATCAGCTTCCTGTTCCTGGTGCCTTCCGCTATGCTTTCCACTGTTTCCACCATCGTGGCCCAGTCCGTGGGGGCAGGAGACATGGCGAGGGCGAGAAAGACCCTGAAATATGGTGTGATAATGTCTTTCTCCATAGGTACTTTCTTTGCGGTTCTTTTCCAGTTTATATCACCCCTGTTCTTCGGAATGTTCACTGATGACCCGGTGGTAAAGGAGTACGCGGTGCAGTACATGAGAACCTACGTCATTGATTGCGCCATAGCGGGAGTACATTTCCCGTTTTCCGGATTCTTCAGTGCCTGCAACAGGTCTGTACTCAGCTTCATTCACAATCTGGCATCGGTCATCCTGGTGCGTGTGCCGGGAGCATGGCTTGCCACGAAGCTGTTTCCGGATACACTTTACGCCATGGGACTTGCAGCACCCGCAGGATCGCTTCTCAGTGTTATCATTTGTACAGGATTTTACATTCATATCAAAAAACAGGAAAAACCTTGACTTGTTACTGTTCACAGTAACGTTCTTCAAGGAAAACCGCCTGTAGTTTGAGATTAAATACCGTGTATGATTTCAAAAGAGTAAGATATGAAATATTCTTTTGGTCATACACGGTATTTCTTTTGCATATGAATACTAACTGCAGATGTCCCTTAAATACACTTTGCTTCCAGGGTCTTTCTGAGGGTATTCCTGTCCATCCGGTACTGCTGCATCAGAGCTTCTGCATAGCTTAGGAAGGCCCGGCACATGAGCGGGTGAGTAAAACCAAAGGAAAGCTCCGGCTTTTTCCCGTGGATGATACTTGCACTGTCTTCAGTGATCATCAGTTTCATATTGGGAAATGGCGTTTCCGGAAGGAGATACAGGCGGTAGTTCGGATATATCTCTGACAACCGGATGATATTCCGAAGGTGCATGGCATATTGCTTCGGAGTATAGAAGAGTTCACTGATCCCGTTTTGCTCCCCGATCCGTACTTTTCCGGAAAACAGCTCTTCATCATCAGCAAGTGTGACACACTCGTTCACCCTTGCTTTTTCAAGCCTCAAAAACATTGTATCCCGTAGAGCCTTCCATTTTTCATACAGTTCCGGTTCATCAAAAGAACTAACCAGTTCTTCCGACATAGTCGCAAGGGACAGACCGCTCTGAATAACCGTGAGTTCCGAATCGCCTTCAGCTGCCGGTGCGGCAGGAACTTTCAAAAGGGGCTGCGCATTCTCCAGCATACTTTCAAATCCCGACAGACAAACCTCCAGTATATGCGGGTCCGTATAGTAATGATAAACCCCTGACGATTCCGTACCGATGGGGTGAAAAGCTTCTATACAGGCTTTCCCAGGGCAGAGGAAAACGGTATGAGAGAATCTCGGGTTTCGTTTTCGGGTGCTGTATCGGGACTCTACCATGCCGGACATATAGAGCGGCAGCCAGCTTTTGATGGCGTCCGTCATCTCTGAAAGATCACGTTCTACATTGTGAATGATCCGTACCCTTGTACCGTTTTTGACACAGGCACTCATAAGGGCTGCCCAGCGCATAAGGTAACCTTTGTCTCCGGTAAGCCACGACTGATCTTCATCCGAATACAGTAATAGCAGTCCGGCTTTATCTCTCCATGCATCGAAAAGAAATCGAAGGACTGCGCTTCGTATTCCTTCTCTTCCGAAGTATTCGGTTTGTTCCGACCGGATGATCTCTTCCGGGACGGTTTCTTCCGGTGCCGGAAGGGAAAGTTGAGCCTCTGTGGAAAAGGTGTCAAAAAAACCCAGCAGGCTTTCCGCGATACCGGCATCCCGGTCAGTGATATACCCGTCATCAAACAGCCAGGCGGAGATGGCTTCTTCATCGATCATATCGGCAGAGATCCCCATGAGCCCGGCAAGACCACTGAGTTTTCCTCCGGCGGCTGCTCTTTCATAGAGAACAGAAGAAATCCTTGCAGTTACATTGCTCTCCGGAACGGGAGTACGTACCCCTGTCCTGAAGCGGCTGACCATGGATGCATCCATATGGATATAATGACTGAAACGGGCATTGGACAGATCCGTCAGCTTCATCACCGCATCCAGACGTTCCCCGAAGAAATGATAGACCGGCTTTGGTTTTTTTATGACCTTTGGAGGCACCGGCGACGCAGCATCATTTTTCACATTTACCGGCTCTCCTTCGTAGAGCCAGTCCCTTATCTTATCTTTGATCTCATCTGCGTTTTCACCCGGATCTGCACCGATACATCCACAGAGTATATCAAGTTCATTACGATTATCTGCATAGAGATACAGCCCTGTGATAAGTTTCCGTATCGTCGGACCGGTTCTACCGGGGATCCGGGCAGAGCTTCGCAGACGACTTATATTGGTCCGGTCAAATCCGGCAAGCTTTGCCACCTGACCGTTTTTTGCTCCTAAGCATTGGAACAGTTCGTTGATCCTGGCAAAAAACATGATAGTCTCTCCTTTCTGCAAGCCGGCCGCATCACAAATGGTGATGAAAAGCAATTCCATGCCAGCTACTTCTTTAGTCAAGAATACTACACAAGCGTGACAAACAAAAGATGCATTGCATATGATTTTGGCACACTTCGTGAAAGAGGCCAAAAGCTTATAATTAATCTAGGGAGCTTATGTCGTCGAGACAGTCCCTGATGTATCTGAAAACCAGAACTTGAGTTTCAGCTGATCCCGTCAGAAAAGACCAGACAGAAAAGTGAAACGGTGATATCGTAAAGCGCCGGTCCGTATCCGGATGAAACAGTCCGGTGCAGAGATCAGCTCTAAAAAAGGAATCCTACTATGGCTGGAAAGATGAAATACTGTCGTAAGTGCGGTATGCGGTCGCCGGCAGAGGCAATATTCTGTCCGACCTGCGGCACTGAATTTATGAAGACTTCCGATCCTGATCGAAGCCGTGTCAGGCCGATCAAATATTGCAGATCCTGCGGAAAAGAAAACGCGGCAGAAGCTAAGTTCTGCCGGTACTGCGGGTATCACTTCACGGTAGCTGCCGGGGGCGGGGTCAAAACTCAAAAGCATGAGGCATTCAAAACTGAAAAAAAGGTAAGGCAGCCACATCCTGCAGCATCCGGAAAAGACAGCTGGAAACGTATTCTTGCAGGAGTGCTGATAGCCGCGATTTTTGTTGTGACGGCTTTTAAGTACCCGGGATTCCTTGTAAAGAAAGGAAGACCCGAAGACATTGGAAGCACCTACCAAACAACAGGAAAAAAAACCGGTAAAGATGCAGGTGGAGATTCAGTATCTGCCAACGGTGCAGGGGACGGTATGGTTTATGATGACTTGGCTGATCCCATGGCTCTTTCAGCAGGTGAGATCCCGCTTCGGTATACCTCCGCTCAGTTGGAAGAAGCTCCTTTACAGTCTGCTGACGTGATCCCAAATCAGGGAAGTGTGGTACTTGGAGAAGTGAGTGTAGATATCCCTTCCTGGGAGTTGGAAGCAGCGGGCGACCGCATCGAAGTCCGTGACCTTCCGAAACTCACTCAGGGAAAGGACGGCTGGTCCATCAAGGCTTATGATTTCTCTCTGGCTTCCGGTACACATGAGTTTGACAGTGATATCCGTATCACCATCCCTCGCGGGAACGACGGAAGCACAGGCTGTGTCTGGTACAATGCTGAGACCGGCAGATGGGAGGATATCTACAGCGAGGTCAGTGAGGACGGAAAGAACTATATCATCTATACAGATCATTTCAGTCTCTTCGGAAAGAAGTATATCTTTGATGAAAAGCGGCTTGACCTGATCGTCGATGACGGCAGGCGTCTTGATCTGAAGCATGGAATATTTATAGAAAACCGTCATAAGAACAGGCGCATGGAAGAGTCGGTGCGGATCGACTACGAACGCATGTGGAACTTGTTTCAGAACAGAACCCTGGAAGATGTAAAAGACCTTCACCGCAGCATGGCACTGCTGACGAAAACGGCGAGGGATCGCTCCGCAATGACCGAGGAAGGTTATCATCCTGCCGCCGATATCCTGGCGGAAGCTGTGGGCGATTACGGAATCGCTGAAGGGGCATTTCAGGTAAATGCGGGACTTCGTTACGATAAAGTGCCTTCCACGAACAAAGCAGCAGCGGCTGCAAAAAAAGTCCCTGAAACAAAACTATGGCCGGAACAAATAGGTCAGGTCATGACGATGCTCGACGTCATCCTTACAGGCTATAAGATCCGGGCAGAAGCCCTGGATAAAACCACGAACTCCTATTCCCAGGCACTTTGGGATACCGTCAAGGAGCATAAGCTGGACCTTTTCAGCACCTCGACAGGAGTTGTGGGAACCTTCACCCCCGAAGTACTGAACCCGGTCATGGCTGTGATCGGGCTGGCACTCACGGCATATTCCATAAAATACAATGAATATATCACCGAAGGAGTTGATGAATGGTATAAACAGTACTATCCGGATGAGGGAGAGGTATACCGGCGCTTCTATCAGGATGCCGGAGTGACTCTGTATTACGATTCTGAGGAGTTCAGTAAGGCTGCTCAAGATGACTATCACGTAGCCATTATGGAAAAACCTGTCAATATGGACGACAAGAGGTTCAAGGAGTTCAGCAGCTTCATTAACTCAAAAAAAGGTCTTCGTACAGATACCTACAAGGGGTTTGCAGCTGCATTTTCCAAGCTGATGGAGCTCTATGCAGATCAGCCGGAACAGCTTGAGACAATTTTCGATGATTTTTACCGTTCTGTAGCCGGTGCCTTCTGGAAGCTGCCGGTGAAGGAGACCCAGGGAGCCCGCGGACAGGGGCCAAGGTATAAATTCCTTGATGAGTACAAGTATCTCGGAAAGGATCCCTACAATCTGCAGGCACGGGAGCAGATCAGGATTTCTGATTCCTATATTAAAAAGTTAAGAGTCGATACAGTTGGTATCCTTGATAATGTCACCTACAGATATCAGAGGAAGGCCTGTGATGTTGTGATGCAGAAGATGGAAAAGGAGGTTCTGCCGATACTGAACAGAACCCTGGTATTCCATGTGACCGATGAGGCAGTTGGCAGTGGGAAGACATTTGCCGATTCCGTGTACTGTGTAGACTGGCAGAGCATCAATTCCAACCGTAAGTACCGTTCCCTTCCTGATGGGGAAAGCATATTTGATGACAAATTCAAGACACCGATGTGGTTTGAAGGAGCAGACGGTCCTGTTTTCCTGCCCATCGACAGTGACGGAAGCGAGAATTCCGCTCGTAATTACTGGCCATATACACCGGGATTCCTGCCTCAGGCAAACAAAAAGAATGATATCGTTTTTCGCTGTACCTACTACCACTACATGATGATGGGCGCTCCGAAGAAGATGGTCTTTAAAGACTTGAATTCCGGTAAAGAAATAAAGGCCGACATCGAGATCCCGGAGATCGATCCGAAGGACGGGAACCGCGTCACGGATGTATATATCACCGTGAATGGCAAAAAGGAGATCCCGCAGCTTCAGCTGATGCTTGAGTATTTACGTATTGACGGTTCTCCGGAGAACAACCTTGTAGAGGTATTCCCCAACGGAGAGGTAAGGTTTACCCTTGCGCCGCTCAATGATTACCGCAAAGGGTTGAGCTTTGACACTTACAGTATTTATAACTATCCCGCCCTCACTTTCAACGGCAGGGTAGTAACGTGCACCGCTTTTGATGATCCAAACAGAGCTCCGGGAGATGATCCGCCGGAGGTTACAAAAGAGAACTGGTATATCATAGAAGGATATCTCACAGGCTCACCGCCTCCGTTCTCCCATGACATAACAAAGTATTGGAATGGCGAATATGACGGGAAGGACGGATATAAGGTGAACAGGATCAGTATCGCTCCAAAGAGAAATGATACCTATGTGGACACGTTTGGAGACTACTCAACATTCAGTATCGAAAGGTCCCGGAAAACGGGTAATGTTCGGGTCACGATCCGCATCAGAGGAGATGTATACTACTGGAGTTATGGAAAGGAACTTAAGGAAACCCTATATTATGATATCGATCTGGGGAAACTCGATCCGATAAATCTCACAAACATTGAGGATCCTGTGGTGAGTAAGATAGGTTCATAAAGGTCAGGCTCCGGCCTCCCATAGAGAATAGAAAGACCCTATAGCATTACATGAGTTTTTGATGCAGAAAAACCAACAGTTCAATATCCGGAAGAAATGGCCGGAAGAAGGGAGAGATTAAAATGATCAAAAAAGGAATTATGACAGGTGTGATGGCTCTGCTGCTCGGCGGTGTTATGTGCTTTACCGCTTTTGCGGGAGAGTGGGTAGAGGACAGCAGCGGATGGTGGTTCCGGAACAGTGACGGAAGTTTCCCGTCCAATGGCATCTATGAAATAGGCGGGAAAAAGTATGCGTTCAATGATTCCGGGTACTTAGTCCAGGATAACTGGTATCAGCATCCCGAGACCGGAGACTGGTACTATGCTTCCGGCAGCGGAGCACTGGCATCTGACCAATGGGTAGGAGACTATTATATTGGCAGCGATGGGGCAATGGCAACCGATACCTGGGTCGATGGATATTATGTCGGAGGCGACGGAAAATGGGTTGAGGGGGCTACGAAGAGCAGTTCTTCAGGAAGTTCCTATTCGTCCTATGATGAGTATGGAGATGTACATAACCCGTTCCGGGACGCACCTCTGGGCTACGGATACGACCACAGCAGTAGCAGCAGCTCCGGAAGCTCCTACAATAATGATCTTGAAACCAAGGACATCCGTCATTACTCATACTAGTCCGTCAGATCACTGCTATATAACTATCGGCAAGTGAAGTGAATTTGGCATACAGGGGTTTGCAGAAAGGAGTTACACTATGTTTTGTCCGAATTGTGGAGCACAGCTTCCGGATGACAGTACATTTTGTGAAAAATGTGGGGCAAGGCTGGAAAAACCTGTTAAGCGCGACGGCTCCGGGATGACAAAATATGCAGTCATCGGGATCGCAGCTATCCTGCTGGTCGCAGTTGCAGCGCTTTTTTTGAGACCCGGCACGGGATCAGAAAAAGCCGCAGCGACGGAACCGTTGAAGGAGAGCACTTCAAATCCGGCACAGCAGAGTGCTGCGGCACCGGTTCAGGAACCTGCGACAGCAGTGTCTATGGGTGAAAAAGAAGCTGCTTCTGATGCAGTTGAAAGTGTATCAGGCGGGCAGACGGACCGGGTGATGTCTCCCCACTGGGTGAAAGGAACCGGAAATCCGGCTGCGCCGGTGGTCCTTTATGATACCCTGAGTGAGGCGGAGAAGATCTATTATGACGCCTTGGAGGAGCACTATACAAACGGTACAAGGGAAGTCAGGATCGGAAAACAGAAAGGTTCGGGAATGGATGAATTTGAGCGGGCGAAATATGCCTTTATGAACGATCATCCATACATCGGAGAAGCTCATCACTATACCTCCAGCAACCTTCTTCCTGTGACAGCCGGAAGCGATGAATTCCGTATCATATTTGAAGACAGGCGGGATCATGCTGCTGATCTTGAGGCGATTCGGGCGGAAACAGACCCGTTCATAAAAAACCTGAGCGGGAAGGCCAGTGAAAAGGTACTTGAGATCAACAATTACATCACAGACAGGGTGTTTTATGACTATGCTTATTTTGAGGATTATACAAACCAGATCGATGAAAGCGGCTTTCGTGTCGTAGATCCGGAAAACATGCCTGTAGAACTTGCGCACAGTGCCTATGCGGCTATTGTTGAACGGGTCGCAGTATGTGACGGATATGCACTGGCATTTGCTTACATCTGTCAGGAAGCCGGTATCCCATGCTATGTACTTATGGGAGATGCGGTTACCGCTGAAGGTGAGACCCGCACCCATGCGTGGAATATCGTGCAGCTGGAAGACGGCAACTGGTATGAGATCGATACAACCTGGAATGACAGCAGCAGAGGAGATCATAAGTATTTCTGTATTCCCAGCTCGGAAATGGAGAAGAATCACACCAGGAAACAAGGCGATATGTATGGCTTTGCCGATGTGATCCCAAGAACTGACGAAGAAAGTGACACACAGGGGAAGCTTATAGGGAATGGATCGGAACGACCAGCTTTTGCAGATTTTTACTGGGCAGATCTTCTGATAGAGAAAAAACAGAGTCCGTTTACCGGAGGAAGGCAGCTGACCGACGCTTCGGAGATATCCGGAGACTGGAAAGTGATGATGATGAACATTCCTTCTGATAATGATATCTTCAAGTATCGAATGCTTCTTAACATGCAGATCAGCATTAACGGAGACACAGCTGAAGTCACTGCCGACTGGTACCGTAATTATACTTTGGTTCCCGAGACGATGCAGCCGTTCTCAGTATATGACGCTTCAAATGATTCCGACGTGGTCTATGCCGGACTTTTCTCATCCTCTCCGGATGAGAAGACACTTACCGTTCAGGATCTTGTCAATGACGCAGCGTCAAGATACCTCTTTAACGGAG
>CAMVDF010000079.1 GCA_947166195.1 uncultured Lachnospiraceae bacterium | reverse complement strand
CGGAGAAGGAGAAATAATTCAATATCGCGGGTCGGGAAAGGATAGTAGGGGTGAGATAAGTGTGCCGGCCCCGCGGAGAAGGAGAAATAATTCAATATCGTGGGTCGGGAAAGGATGATAGGGATGAGATAAGTGTGCCGGCCCCGCGGAGAAGGAGAAATAATTCAATATCGCGGGTCGGGAAAGGATAGTAGGGGTGAGATAAGTGTGCCGGCCCCGCGGAAAAGGAGAAAGAAGCGAAAATCGCGGGGCGAAGCGATAAAAAAGAATATTTGAGACGACAGTTAACATAAAAGTGGGACAGAGATACGTCCCCTGTCCCACTTCATTTTGTGGTATAATCCACATATGGGTTCGAAAACGGGAAAAACAATATATTACATAATAAATGCGGCGGTGATCGTGGCAGCAGTGTATCTGCTCTACACCAGGTATTTTGAGGGGATGCTGAAACAGACCGGACTGAAGCTGCCCCTGTTGTTGGGAGTAGGCATTCTCATGACATTCATCTATGCCATGAAAGCCTTCAGGCTCTATGTCATATTCATGGACCGCAGACCCGGCTGGGGGCGTTTCATGGAGATATACATCAAGACCATGCCCGCAGCCATCGCGTTCCCTCTCAAGGCAGGAGAACTCTTCAGGATGTACTGCTTTGGGGTGGAGCTTGGCAGTTTCCGTCTCGGGATCCTGGGGATCCTCGCGGAACGGTTCTTTGATACCATTCCGCTGCTCATTCTGCTGACACTTTTCACTATGATATCCGGCGGAAATGTAATGCCCATCGTCGTTGTCACAGCCGGATTTCTCATTCTCATATCGGCTGTTTACCTGAGTTTTCCATCCATCTATCTCTATATCAACAAGTACTGCATGATCAGTATCCGTTCCCAAAAAGCAGTGAAGATCATGGAACTCCTCGAGAGCGTGAAAAAATGGTTCGATATGCTCAGGGAGCTAATAAAAGACCGCGTGGCCCTGCTGCTTATCATTTCTTCATTCACATGGCTCGCAGAGTGCTTCGTTCTCATGATTTTTGCCTGGGGGCTGGGTTACGGATTTGAGACAGATCTTTTTCTTACATATGTAAATTCTGTATTCAACGGACAGACGAACGCGTATGTGAATCTCTATGTCGGCCTGAGTGCCGTGCTGTTTTTACTGGCGTTTATCGTTGTGTATCCCGTCAGATATATTAAAAAAATGAAGATCGCAGGGAGGGCAGGAAATTGAGAGCCATATGTGTATATGATGACCACATCATGCCGGATGTTTTCATAGCCAATATCGTCGGAGAAAAAACCTTTGGAGAGATCATACTCAAAAGAGTGAGCGTGAGGGAAAGGTTTGAGAACTTCTTTGTCTCTTTCGGACAAAAAGAGGATCTTTTTGTCTTTGATCACGCCTGGAATTACGAAGGATTGAAAAAAAGCCTGAAAAGAGCAGGGACCACAAGGCCTGTCATTCATATCTTTTCAAGTCAGATCGTTCGGGATGAAGCTGCACAAAGCGCGGAGGTGCTCTTTGAAAAAGCCGGGTTCTCTGCAGGAAATTATCTGATAAAAAATCCGGAGGGAGCTCTCGCAGGCTTTATTATGAGTAATACGGGAGACTATCTTGATTTCCTTGACGAGACCAGGGATATACTGCAAAATCCGGAAACCTACAGACATTACGGTTTTGAATTTACAGACATGGAGAGCGAGGTTTTTTTTGACCTGGGTGTATATTCAAACTTCAGAAACTTCATTACCGGCGGGTTTGACAGCAGATTTTTCAATTCCGTGTCCGGCGGCGACTTTGTAGTCAAAAAAACATCAAAGGACAGGCAAAAGATCAAAAAGGAGTATGATTTTTATTATCTGCTGCCCGATGACATGAAGCCATGGTTCGTGATGCCCTATGATTATCAGGATGACGGGACCACAGCCTCGTACTGCATGAAGCGCTATCATATGGCAGATCTTGCCCTGCGCTTTGTCCATGGCGCCATTGATACAAAGGAATTTGACAAGCTCATGGAGATCATCTTCTACTTCCTGAAGAGCAGGTCCTCAAAAAGCATCACAAAAGAAGAGTACAGAAAAAAAGCAGACGAACTTTATCTCACAAAAGTAAGAGATCGTGTAAAACAATTGAAAAACCATCCCGGCTTCAAAAATATATGCCGCCTGTCAGACGGGCAGGAAGCAGAATACCTCGACAGGCTGGTGGGCAGATACGAAAAACTCTATGAGGACACCATAAACGCATCCGCATCTGACCCTCAAAGCGTGATAGGGCATGGAGACCTGTGTTTTTCAAATATACTCTTTGACAAGAATACTGAACTAATGCTCCTCATAGACCCGAAGGGAGCATCAACCCCTGAGGAAATGTGGACAGATCCTTATTATGACATGGCAAAGCTTTCGCATTCCATCTGCGGCAGATACGATCTGTTCAACAGCGGACTTTACAGGTTTGATCTGGATGATGATCTGGAGCCTGTGCTGGAGATAGACTTTGACAATTCGGCATATGTGAAGATCTTCAGGAAACATCTGGAAGAAAACGGCATTTCCTACAATATGGTGAGGGTATTTGAAGTATCCCTCTTTCTTTCAATGCTGCCGCTTCACATGGATTACCCCAAAAAAGTCTTTGCATTTATGAAAAATGCGGAAAGGATAATGGATGAGATCTAATCTGATAATGCCCATGGGCGGAGCCGGTACCAGGTTCCTCAACAACGGGTTCGAGTGCCCGAAGCCTCTCATTGAACTTTGCGGAAAACCATTTTTCAAATGGGCCTGCGATTCGGTTTACGGACACGTGGAACTGGCTTCGCTTACATTTGTAGTACTGCAGGAACACATAGACAGATTTGCCATCGATGAAAAGATACGGTCTTATTATCCGGAAGCAAACATCGTAAAACTTCCTCATGTCCTCAATGGCGCGGTACTAACTGCCATGGAGGGTGCAAAAACCATTGAAAACGACGGCCCCGTGCTTTTCTGCGACTGCGATCTGATGTTTACCTGCAATGCCCTCTATGAGTTCTATAATAAAAGTATTTTTGAGGCCGACGGCTCGCTTCTGACCTTTACCTCAGACCTTGACAGATACAGCTACGTGGAAACCGATGACAGCGGCTTTGCCCTCAGGACAGCGGAAAAACAGGTGATAAGCAGCCATGCCATCACGGGGGCCTACGGATACAGGAATGCAAAGCTTTTCCTTGATGCTGCGGAAAAATACATGGATGAGTGCGAATACAGCGAATATTTCATGAGCGGTATCTACAACATACTGATCAGGGAGGGCAGAAGGATAAAGGTCTTCACCGTTGACGAGACTACAAATTTCGGCACACCGGAGGAATACGAAGAGGCAGTAAAAAAACTGGGGTGAGACAGTGAGACAGGGGGACGGTTCTTCTGTCTCAAAAACATGGGGACGGTTCTTCTGTTTTGGTATTTCACGAAACAGAATAAAGGGGACGGTTCTTCTGTTTTGGTATTTCACGAAACAGAATAAAGGGGACGGTTCTTCTGTTTTGGTATTTCACGAAACAGAAGAACTGTCCCCACCAAGAAAGGAGAAAAAATGAACGAAAACATCATCAAAAGAAACGAGCTGCTTGCTCAGAAGGTCATAAAAGGACTTGAGTCAAGAAACATGACAGGATACTATGCACCGACCGCACAGGAGGCCCTCAAAAAGGCTTTAGAGCTCATCCCAGAGGGAGCAACGGTCACCATGGGCGGGGCCATGAGTGCCCACGAGATCGGCCTGGTAGAGGCCCTGAAAAAGGGAAATTACAATTTCATAGACAGGGATGAGGAGGAGGATAAGAGGGCAGCCATGCTCAAGGCCTATGATGCTGATTATTTCCTCGCGAGCGTGAATGCCATGACGGAGGACGGAGTCCTCGTCAACATAGACGGCAACTCAAACCGTGTATCCGCCATAGCTCAGGGCCCGAAGCATGTGCTCTTTATAGTCGGTATGAACAAGGTCTGCATAGATGTGGACGGAGCGATGAAAAGAGCCAGAAATGTGGCAGCACCCATCAATGCCCAGCGCTTCGGACTATCCACTCCCTGCGCAAAGACCGGCAGCTGCATGAACTGCAAATCACCCGATACGATCTGCTGCCAGTTCCTTATTACCAGGTTTTCACGCCATGCCGGCCGCATCCATCTGATCCTTGTAGGCGAAAGCCTTGGATTTTGATGAGAATATCTGTTCAAATGCCGGTGTGTGGTTTATAATTCAAAATATAGTAGACGAAAACTTGAAATCAGTCTATTATTGCCATGCCCGATGCGCTTAGGCAAAAAACCAAATAATAAAAAAGGAGAAAAAAATGAACGAAGTCCTGCAGTCATTTATTAACACGATCCCCGTGATCAAAGACGCCTTAGGGATGGACATAATGATGAGTATCACAGACGGAAACGAATTTCTGGCCTACTGGCCCGGTGACAAGATGGTCGCCGACATCCATGTGGGGGACACCCTTTCACATGACGACCCGATGTATACCTCCTTTACCACCGGAAAAAAGCTTCAGCAGATCGTCCCGCCCGAGGTGTACGGCTTTGCCTTCAGAGCCATCACGATAGGCATAAAGGACGGCAAGGACATAGTCGGAACCATGGGTATAGCGATCAGCATGGAAAACGAGACCTTCACAAACGAAGCCTCCAAACAGCTCCTTGAAGCGGCAGACAGGCTCCAGGAGGAAATAAACGGAGCCAAACAATACAGCGATTCCATCAAAAAGAACAGCGTTGTCATCAACGAATCCACGGAGAGGATATTCAAAAATGTGACGGAGGTGGAGACCTTTGCAACCGAGATCCAGCAGATCTCAAGCAAAACCAACATGCTCTCCCTCAACGCATCCATAGAGGCCGCGAGGTCAGGCGAAGCAGGCCGTGGATTTGCGGTAGTAGCCGACGAGATGAACAAGCTGGCAAACGACATCAAGGTATCCTCAGGCAAGATCCTCGATATCATCAAACAGTTCACCGCAGATATAGAGCTGATGAAAAAGAACCTCGAGGATCAGGACAGGTCCCAGGAGGGTCAGCTTGAACTCACCGACAGGCTTTACGAAGAGGTTGAGAATATACAGACAAAGGTACAGGGGGTCATTGAAAAGATAAACGCATGAAACTACTATTCTACGCAGCAAAAACCTATGACATGAAATCCTTTGATCCGGAGGCGGCAAAGTACCCGGATCTCAGGATCGATTATATCGAGCACGAGCTCGACAAAAGAAGCGCGGTGCTGGCAAAGGGCTACGATGCCGTGTGCGCCTTTGTGAGCGCCGATGTTGGGGAGGAAACCCTCAGGAAACTAAAGGATGCGGGGGTCAAAGCGGTCCTCATGCGCTGTGCCGGCTACAACAACGTGGACACAAAAGCAGCAGCAGAGCTTGGCATCTATGTCAAGAGGGTTCCGGCCTATTCACCGGAGGCGGTGGCGGAGCTTGCCATGGCCCTTGCTCTTGCGGTCAACCGCCGTCTCTACAAGGCATATAATAAAGTCAGGGAGAACGACTACAGCCTCAAAAACCTGCGAGGGGTGAACATGAGAGGCAAAACAGCCGGCATCGTCGGAACAGGCAAGATCGGAGCCTATATGTGCGAGCAGTGCAGGGGCTTTGGTATGAAGGTCATAGCCTACGATGTCTACGAAAACGAGTCGCTGAAGGACTATGTGACCTACGTATCCCTGGATGAGCTCCTGCGGACAAGCGACCTCATATCCCTTCACTGCCCTCTGATCGACAGCACCTATCACATGATAAACATAGATGCCATCAAAAAGATGAAGGATGATGTCATCCTTGTGAACACCTCAAGAGGCGCCCTGATCTCCACAAACGACCTCATAGAAGGCATCAGGATGAACAAATTCCTCGGTGTAGGCCTTGACGTCTATGAGGAGGAGACAGGAAATGTCTACGAGGACCGTTCCGACGAGATCATGCAGCATTCCGTGACCTCGCGCCTCCTGTCCTTCCCGAATGTGATGATCACCTCCCACCAGGGGTTCTATACCAAAGAGGCACTCGAGGCCATAGCACAGACCACACTCAAAAACCTCGCCGACGCCGTTGCCGGCGTGAAAACCGAAAATGATGTCTGAAAAGTGACATAATAAGACCATATTCGAAGACTAATCCTGGATATATGCGGGGGTAAATCTAAGTTTTGCACTCTGCGGTAAAGGAAGGAAGAAAATGGCTGGTGAAATGGGGTTTCCGATAATTGATATAAAAGCAACCGGAGCTGTAATACGGAGATTAATGGATCGACAGGGTATTACAGCTCGCGATGTTCAGAATTATTTGAACCTTTCATCAATACAGAGTGTATATCATTGGTTTGAAGGCAGGAATATGCCAACTGTAGATAATCTTTATGCCTTGAGTGAGTTGTTACACACTTCTGTGGATTCATTGATCCGGGGCAGCAGAGAATCCCGTTTCAGCAATTTCCCAATCGGTATGTGCACCAGGTTGTTATTATATTTTCAAAAATTAGACTTGATTATGCCTGATGATTAAAATCCAAAATACTTCATTCTAAGGGATAAGTTGGCCATAATACTCATATATCTTTTTATTCTCAATCTGCCCGGATTGAAGGTGACCTTGCGGCTTGTCAGACCCCATGAGTGTTTCAGGTATCGTATTGCATTTCCCTCATCTTTGTTTTCATCTGCCAGTTCACGGAGAAGCATGATAGCTGCCCGATATTCTTTGCGTTGCCCATTCTGAAGGAAATCATAAAACATATTCTGAAAAGGAGAAATCCTTTTGTATGTATTATCAATCTCAATCAGGGTGTTCAGAAAATCCTTTATAAAAGCGTCTGAATCGTAACTGTTTTTGCTGTCCTTATCAGCAGCCTGCATCAGATGACTGTGTCTTTCCGACAATTCTTTCAGCCATTTTTCCATTTCCTCCGAAATAATCACTTCATCAGATCCGTCCCACCAATAAAGCCGATCATCGTCGGAAATATAGTATTTTGGCTTCATTTCAAGTTCTTCCGGTGTCGAATAAAAAGTAAACCATTTATCCTGACGCAAAAACTCGCTGGTACTCAATTTGGGAACAGACTCAAACCAGGATGTTGTTCGTTCTTTCTCGAGTTCTTCAGAAGCATATACTTTGGATATCTCGTCATGATATACATTGTTGTACACATCCTTCCACTGTTCCCAGAAATTATCCTCACAATACTCTGAGGAGAGGTATGTTATCACTCTTGCCGGAAGGATCAAAGACCATTCAGCGATTCTCTTCAGCCCCGGATCTGAAATTCGTTCCCGTTTTTTTCGATCCATTCTCAATAAGTCATACAGTTTCACTTTTTTTTCATCAACATTTCCTTTGGCCAGATAATCCGAGATTGCATTTTTACAATCAAGAATATCTGCAGGATAGCTTCCGGGTAAAATACAGTCTTTTGTTAATGTTCCGGTTCCACGTGTTATGAAAAAAAGATCAGCGAATTCTATTCCGCCCGCATATTTCAGCATTTTATGAGGAATCAAGTCCAGAAGATCAGAAAATGAAAAATCCTCGACATCATTATCTCCATTTAGTACATACGATTCTACCGTATTCCACAGGTTCCTGCGTTTTTCCATTGTAAAGTCAGTTCCGAGCAGGTTGTTCAGCCATGCAATGTATGGCCCGAAATCTGTTATTTTATCATTCAGCATCACCAGTCCCATACTGTCATCATACAGTTCGCACAAAGTATAAGCCGCAAGAATGATATCACAAAACTCCTGCCCGCCGACTTTTCCTGACCAAAAGTGGGTAGCAGAACTGTCAAATCCGGCTGTTTCCCACGAATCATCTTCAAAATAATTAAAATGAAAGGTGGTCGTTTCTCCCGGAAGAGGTCTTACAGGTTCTAATAAACCTATTTTGTGCCCGTATATACTTATTTTTTCAAAGTTCATCATTCCACCGTAATAAAGAATTTTGTTCATCTGTTTCGCAAATATTTCTTTTTTGTCCTCAGGGATATTCATAGATCCCGTGTACCATGCAAATGTTCCCATGTCATCCTCCTTTATAAACCAAATATCTGTTTACGCTGATCGTGATTTGTCATCAAAGAAACATAACCTGAGATTTTAATTTCATCATATGAATCTCTGATTTCAAGAAGCAAAGACCTTTTTACCTGATCTTCAGTCAACTCCGGAAAATAATGCGTTCCAAGCTGCATGTATTCCCGGAGAAGGATCAGCAATTCCAGGTATTTTATGTTGTCCCGATGTTCCAGAAATTCATCCACAAACCTTTTGTCAACAAACCTGCACTCCCATATTTCCTGCATTTCAGTCAATACAGAACCCATTAAAGGTTCCATTCTTATATCATCTCTGATTTTTGAGCATTTTGAAAAATCTTCCCACACTGTTTTCCATATATGGATCTGATGTTTCATATCGGAAGAAATGTGCAGATTTGATCCATTCCACCATTCCAGAAATTCGTCTTCGTTATCCCGTCTGAAAGCCCAATACAACGGGAAACGACACAGAGGTTCGTTTTCACGGAAATCCATTTCGCTATCCGGAATATGCTCATGATACTCAATTTTTTCGTCAAGTATCGTGTTTATCAGCGCAATGTATCCTTTTGCCGATGCGGGTTTATTATTATGGATTAATGAGCACTGCTCGGAACTGTATGCTATCTGGAGAACCATGATCGAATACATAATAATAGCGAACTCGGTGTATCCCTTTTGCGGTACAATAAGTTCACCGGTATTCAGATTGAAGGTTGATGTTGGCATTATCTCTTTCTCAAAAATGGAATAATCAAATGATATTATGCCATGTTCATTTGGCTTTGCCGGTACAACAACAGTGAATTCCCTTTCATCAACATATATTGTTTCCGTCTTGCGTATCCCGCCTCTTTCGAGCAGTTTTAACACCTTACGGTTAAACTCGTCGCGTTTATCATTGGGAATGACTATGAGTGTATCAACGTTCTGCTTAAGCTTCTCGA
>CAMVDF010000078.1 GCA_947166195.1 uncultured Lachnospiraceae bacterium | reverse complement strand
ACATCCCTGTACCTTCGTCCCTGAGATTTCAGCACTTTCAAGTATCATGTACGGCATGAAAAAGGACGGCGCAAAACCGGGTATCTGCATCAGTAAATGTGACAGGGGGACTTCTCCGCTCCGCTCCGGTCGGCGCAAAACTACCGTCCACCGGACGGTATGCGCCCCCCTGTCACACTGATTGACCTGAAACCGGCTGAAATGGTATAGTGAACATGTTATAAATGTTCTGTTCAGATCGGAGGTTAATCATGAAAAAACTCTCGGTAAAAACAATCGTTGCCATAGGTATCGGCGCGGCTCTTTTCTTTGTTCTCGGACGCTTTGTTGCGATCCCTTCTCCCGTGCCCAACACGAACATCACGACACAATACGGACTTCTGGCATTCATCGCCGCAGTATTCGGCCCCATAGCCGGAGTACTTGCAGGCTTCATCGGACATTTCTTCATAGACTTCAGCTACGGATGGGGCGTATGGTGGAGCTGGGTCATCGCATCAGGCGTATTCGGACTGTGCATGGGCATCATCTCCAGCAAGCTCCATGTGGATGAAGGCGAGTTTTCCGGAAAAGACATAGCATTCTTTAACCTGGAGCAGTTTGCCGCACACCTTATTTCATGGGTAGTGGTGGCACCCGTGCTTGACATACTCATCTATTCCGAGCCTGTGAACAAGGTCTTCATACAGGGCCTTGTCAGCGCCATTTCAAACAGCATTACCACAGGTATCATCGGAACACTCCTGTGCCTTGCATATGCAAAGGCCATCCCGAAGAAAGGAAGCCTGAAGGAAGAGGATTGACGGATAATAAAGACGTTCTGGTAGAATTCAGAGATTTCGGCTTCAAATACAACGCCCAGCAGGAGCCCACGCTCTTTGATATCGATCTCTGCGTCAGAAGGGGAGAAAAGATATTGATCGCGGGCCCCTCAGGTTGCGGAAAGAGCACCCTTGTCCACTGCATCAACGGACTGATCCCTTTTTCATACAGGGGAGAGATGACAGGTTCGTTAAAGATCGCAGGAAAAGAGAGCAGGGAGCTGGATCTTTTTTCCATATCAAAAACGGTGGGTACTGTTTTGCAGGATACGGATGCGCAGTTTGTGGGAATGACTGTGGCGGAGGATATAGCTTTTGCACTGGAAAACGCCTGCGTGATCCAGGATGAGATGAAAAAGAGGGTCCTGCGCATCGCCAAAACGGTGAATGTGCAGGATCATCTGCATCATGCACCCGGTGAGCTGTCAGGCGGACAAAAGCAGAGAGTCTCCGTTGCCGGCGTCATGGTGGATGATGTGGATGTCCTGCTTTTTGATGAGCCTTTAGCAAATCTTGATCCCGCAACAGGCAGGGAAGCCATCGAACTCATAGACGAACTGCAAAAGGAAACGGGCGCCGCAGTTATTATAGTGGAACACCGTCTGGAGGATGTTCTCTGGCGGCATGTTGACAGGGTGGTCCTGGTAAGCGAAGGACGGATCATATCTGACAGTGATGCCGACACGCTGCTTTGTTTGGACCTGCTTTCAAAAGCAGGGATCCGGGAGCCGCTCTATGTGCAGGCTCTCAAATATGCGGGTGTCTTTCTGACGCCCGAAAAAAAGCCCTCAGACCCCGCTCTTTCCTGCCTTGACGAAAAGGACAGGGAGATGGTCAGGCAGTGGTTTGAAGCTTCGGGAAAGAAGGATGCATCAAAAAAAAAGCATTCTCTGCTTGAGGTAAAGGACCTTTGTTTTTCTTATGAAAAGAGGAACCGGAGGGTACTTGACCGCATATCCACGGCCATATATGAGGGCAGCATGACGGCCATCGTCGGGACGAACGGCGCGGGAAAATCCACTTTTTCAAAGGTGATCTGCGGCTTCGAGACATGTCAGAGCGGAGAAATGTATTTTGACGGCATCGATCTGAAGGACCTCAGCATGAAGGAGAGGGCGGAGCATATAGGATATGTGATGCAGGATCCGAATCACATGATATCCCAGACCATGATCTATGACGAGGTGGCTTTCGGGCTGAGAAACCGGGCTGTCCCTGAAGATGAGATCAAAAGCAGGGTGGATGATGTGCTGAAGGTCTGCGGGCTGTACAGGATGAGAAACTGGCCGGTAAGCGCTTTAAGCTACGGGCAGAAAAAGCGCGTCACCATAGCCTCGATCCTGGTTTTGCGTCCTAAAATGCTGATCCTTGACGAACCCACTGCCGGGCAGGATTACAGGCATTATACCGACATCATGGAATTTTTAAAAAGCCTTCGCGATCAGGGCATCACCATCGTTATGATCACCCACGACATGCACCTGATGATCGAGTATGCGGACAGGGCCATAGTTTTTTCGGACGGACATATCATTGCCGATGACGAACCGGCCCGGATCATCACCGATGCCGGTATAATAAAAACGGCGAGTCTCCGGGAAACCAGTCTATATCTGCTTGCAAAAAGATGCGGTATTGATGACGGTACTGCTTTTGTGAAACGGTTCATAGCCTGTGAAAGGGAGTACAGGAGATGACAAATCTCTTTAATTATATTGAACGTCCATCACCCATACACCGCCTGACAGGTGCGACAAAACTTGTGTGTATGCTGCTTTGGAGTTTTGCTGCCATGGTAACCTACGATACAAGGTTTCTTTTGCTGCTATCCTTAGCGGGCATCGCTCTGTTTTTTGTGGGAAAGATCCGGCTGAAGGATGTGTCCTTCATGCTGGGATTTACCGTTGTCTTCCTGATCCTGAACAACATCCTGATCTATGTTTTTTCGCCTTTGCACGGAACCGGCATCTACGGATCCTGCACCTACCTGACCTCGTGGCATGGCAGATATGCGCCTACGGCCGAGCAGCTTTTTTACCAGTTAAATTACGTATTAAAATACAGCGCCACGATCCCGGTCATCCTGCTTTTTGTGTGCACCACCGACCCCAGCGAATTTGCGGCTTCATTAAACAGGATAGGGGTGAGCTACAGGATTTCGTATTCCGTATCCCTGGCCCTGCGCTACATCCCTGATGTGCAGCAGCAGTATGATGAGATCAGCAAGGCAAGCCAGGCCAGGGGAGTGGAGATGAGCAAAAAGGCTTCGCTTTTCAGGCGTTTGAAGGCAGCATCAAACATACTGATACCCCTCATCCTTTCGAGCATGGGAAGGATCGAGACCATAGCCAATGCCATGGAACTGAGGGGCTTTGGAAAGCAGAAAAAAAGAACCTGGTACATGGCAAGGAAGTTCAGACCCGCGGACTACTCTTCAATGGTTGTGTCGTTCCTGCTGCTTGTCATTGCCATCATGCTGAACCGCATCAACGGTGGCAGATTTTACAATCCGTTTTAAGAAAGTTGACAGCGCGTAACAGGGGACGGTTCTCTGTTACACCTGTATTTAAGGGCGCGTAACAGGGGACGGTTCTCTGTTACACCTGTATTTAAGGGCGTTTCACGGGTTTTGCAGCTCTCTGCGAAACAGAGAACCGTCCCTATGATACACATTAAGGAGGAAATGATATGAAAGCTTTGTTTATCGGAGGAACCGGTACGATCAGTACCGCTGTGGTGAAAAGACTTGCGGATGAGCTGAACTGGGAAGTGTGGGTATTAAACCGCGGAAACAGAAAGAGCGTGCTGCCGCAGGGCGTGCACACCATCATCGCTGACATCAATGATGAGGCAGCGGTTGCCGAAAAGATAAAGGACATGACCTTTGACTGCGTATGTGAATTCATCGGATTTACCGTTGACAGCGTGGAAAGGGACTGCAGGCTTTTTGCGGGAAAGACGGGGCAGTATATCTATATCAGTTCGGCATCAGCCTATAATAAACCCGCAGCGGGATATGTGATCACGGAAGGAACGACCCTTGCAAATCCGCACTGGCAGTATTCACGGGACAAGATAGAGTGCGAGGAATTTCTCATGAAAAAGTACAGGGAGGAGGGCTTCCCGGTGACCATCGTCAGACCAAGCCACACCTATGACGAGAGGAACATCCCCTTGGGAGTACATGGAAAGAACGGTTTCTGGCAGGTCATCAAAAGGATGCAGGAGGGAAAGAAAGTCATCATCCAGGGTGACGGAAGCTCGCTTTGGACCGTCACCTTTAATACCGATTTTGCCATAGGTTTTACGGGACTTATGGGGAACAGGCACGCCATCGGCGAAGCCTTTCACATCACGGGAGATGAGACCCTGACCTGGGATCAGATCTATGCCACCATAGCAGATGCGCTGGGCGTAAAGTTAAATGCATGTCATGTATCCTCCGAGTTTCTTTCTGCGGCGGGAGACGGATATGGTTTTGATTATGAGGGAAGCCTTATCGGGGACAAGGCTGTTTCTGTGGTCTTTGACAACAGCAAGCTGAAGCGGGCCGTTCCTGATATGAAGACCACGGTGAGGTTTGATCAGGGCGTGAGGATCGCACTTGATTATATCCTTTCACATCCCGATGAATGCCAGAAGGAGGATCCTGAATTTGATGCCTGGTGCGACAGGGTGATAGAGGCACTTGAGGAAGCAAAGGCAAAGATAAATAATAAATGAAAAACCCGTCATCGCGAAGGGTTCACACGGAGTCTGAAAAAGGATGGAAGAATCAGCAAGGCAGATAATATCAGGGGCCACGACGGCATTTACGGATCTGGCATATCAGTCAAATCCGGTTTACAGGCCGGCATTTATTTCAAATAACAGGAAAAATAATATAAAGGTTCTGACTTCGATAGAGAATGAGCTGAAATCCTGCGACTCGTTCGTATTCAGCGTCGCTTTTATTACACAAAGCGGGATCGAGCCGTTTCTCATGATCTTTTCGGAACTTGAAAAACGGGGTGTGAAGGGAAGGATACTGACGACGGATTACAACACCTTCACCGAGCCAAAGGCGCTTGACAAGCTGGCACAGCTTAAAAACATCGAGCTTCGGATGTACAGGGTCGGCGGGAAGGAGGACGCGGGCTTTCACACCAAGGGCTATATCTTCGGGAAAGACGGCGCATGGACCTTCATCATGGGAAGCGCAAACATGACGGGCAGGGCTCTGTCCGTGAACAAAGAGTGGAACACCAGATTTGTATCCACGGAAAACGGTGAATTTTTCAGGGATGTTTTCAGTGAGTTTGAAATGCTGTGGTCAGACAGGCAGCACACGGTTTCCTACGGGGAGTTCATAGAGGACTACCGGACCAGATATGAAATAATAAAAACGCAGAGACAGACCGCTCTTGCGGATGCAAAGGAAAGGGACGGAGAAAGGGGAACCGCAGTTTCTCTTGAAAAATACAGGCTTGAACCCAACCCTATGCAGGTGGCATTTACGGCAAACCTGAAAAGGATCGCTGAAAACGGCGAAAGCAAGGCACTTCTTATCAGTGCGACGGGTACCGGAAAAACCTTTGCATCAGCCTTTGGTATCAGGGATGCGCTCAAACCTGAGGGAAAGGTCCTGTTTGTTGTACACAGGAAACAGATCCTGAGACAGGCGATGGAGTCCTACAGGAGGGTTTTCGGCAAAGAAAAAAAGATGGCGATCCTTTCCGGAGAGGACAGGGATTTTGAAAAGATCAAAAGCGCCGACTTCGTATTTGCGATGATAACAATGATCTCAAGAGACGATGTGATGAAAAGATTTCGTCCGGATGAATTTGAGATCTGCACCATTGATGAAGTACATCATGCCAGCGCGCCAAGCTACAGAAGGATAATGGATCATTTCACACCCTCATTCTGGCTTGGGATGACTGCAACTCCGGACCGTACGGACGACGGAAATATCTATGAAATATTTGATCACAATATCGCTTATGAGATCCGCCTGCAGCAGGCCATGGAAAACGATCTGCTGTGTGCCTTTCATTATTTCGGGATCCACGATATTGTTTTTGATGAAAAAGAGAATGCCGATGAGCTGATCAAACTGGCTGAAAAGGGTGATCTTTCCGTTTTCAAAAGGCTTACTGCCGATCAGCGTGTCGATCATATCATCCGGCAGGCATCTTATTATGGGTATTCCGGTTACAGAGTGAAGGGGCTGATGTTCTGTTCGTCGGTGGCGGAAGCACAGGCTTTGTCTCAAAAGTTGAATGCCCGGGGTCTGAGGACTATTGCTCTTTCAGGCGCTGATACGGATGAGCAGAGACAGGAGGCGGTGGACCGGCTGACGCAGGATGAAGCGGAGGATTGTCTTGATTATATCCTGACCGTAAATATCTTTAATGAAGGCGTGGACATCCCCGACATCAATCAGGTGGTGATGCTCAGGCCTACCGAGAGTCCCATCGTGTTCATCCAGCAGCTTGGAAGGGGCCTTCGAAAGCATGACGGCAAGGAGTTTGTTGTGGTGCTTGATTTCATCGGGAATTACACAAACAATTTCATGATACCCATCGCCCTTTCCGGTGACCGTACGTATAATAAGGACAATCTGCGCAAATACATATTTGAAGGCTCAAGCGTCATTGCAGGGTGTTCTTCCGTCCACTTTGACGAGGTGTCTCAAAAGGCGATCTTTTCAGCGATAGACAAAGCTTCCACACCCTTGAAGATGCTGAAGGAAAAGTACATGAATCTGCGGGACAGGCTGGGAAGGAGCCCCACAAGCTGTGAATTCTATCTGTATGGAGAGGTTGATCCGATCCTGTTTATGGAGTATTGCAGAGGTTCTTATTATACCTTTGTAAAAAAGGTCAGTCCGGATGATCTTCCCGCCTCTTTCGATGAAAAGCAGGAGAGAACTCTTGATTATGTGAGCACGCAGATCGCGAACGGGAAGAGGCTTCATGAACTTATTATGCTGAAACAGCTGACGCAGGAAGGAAGTACTGACAGGGAGAGTTTTGCAAAGAGACTGAAAAATGCGGGCCTTGAAATGAAGGAGGGAGACTTTGAATCCGCAAAGAGGGTACTTGATAAATCGTTTCTGAACACCCAGGGTGACAGGAACAGATATATAGATGTCGAGGTGTTTGAAAACGGTGAGGAAGCGGATTCCCGGCGGTTTGCCCGGTGTGCCTCGTACCTGAAAATGACGGGGACATCCGGCGAAAGGGACAGGGCTTTTTTGAAGGCGCTGCAGGATCTGATCCGGTATGGATTCCTTCGTTACAGCGATATGTATTCGGAAGGTGATGCGGACAGTCTGGTGCTTTATCAGAAGTATTCAAGGCGTGATGTGTGCCGGCTCCTCAACTGGGAACGGGATGACAGTTCGACCATATACGGCTACAGGATCAAGTATAATACCTGCCCGATCTTTGTCACCTACGAAAAAAAGGATGATATTTCCGAGACCACAAAGTATGAAGATCAGTTCATCGATCCGGAAAGGTTCAGCTGGATGACAAGGAGCAGAGTGAGCATGGACAGCACGGAAAGTCAGGAGATAATAAATGCGGACCGAAACGGTATGAGGATTTTTTTGTTCATAAAAAAGAGTGACGATGAGGGAACTGATTTTTATTATATGGGACGTGTTCATCCAGGGGAATACAGGGAGACGACAATAAATGACAAAAACGGGAATCCGCTTCCGATTATGAATTTTTGCATGAAGCTTGAAAATGCCGTGAGAGCGGACATTTATGATTATCTGATAAAGTGAGGTCTGTCATGAAAACTATCAGGGTAGTTGCAGCGGTAATAAAGGACGGCGACAGGATTTTTGCGACACAGCGCGGTTACGGGGAGTTCAAAGGCGGATGGGAATTTCCCGGAGGCAAGATAGAGGAAGGCGAAACTCCGCAGGAAGCGCTTGCGCGTGAGATACGCGAAGAACTTGATACTGTTATAGAGGTTGGGGAATTGATCCATACCGTCGAATATGATTATCCGGGTTTCCATCTGTCCATGGACTGCTTCCGGTGCAGTATCGTATCCGGCACTCCGGTGCTGAAGGAAGCCGAGGATGCCAGGTGGCTTACCGCAGACACCATCGACAGCGTTGACTGGCTGCCGGCTGATGTTGAGGTGGTGGAAATACTAAAGAAGGCGTGACGCATATCAGAGGTGTATCAGAGGGACGGTTCTGTGTTACGCTTTCTGTAACAGGGGGACGGTTCTGTGTTACGCTTTTTGTATCAGAGGGACGGTTCTGTGTTTCGGGGGCTTTGCAGGCTAGTGCCGTCGCGAAGACTGCCTTTGGTATTGAGTCCGGGAAAGCCGTTCTGGCGCAGGGCCTCATAGAGGATGACCGCAACGGAGTTTGCAAGATTTAATGAACGTTCGTCACCATACATCGGGATCCGGATGCACCGGGTCCCATTTTCTTTGAGGATATCCTCCGGAATCCCTGCACTTTCTTTCCCGAACATGACGAAATCGTCCGGGCCGTACTGCACATCTGTGTAGGTCTGTCCGGCTTTTGTGGTGGCGTACCAGATACCGGCTGTACTGTTTTTATCGATGAATTCTTTGTAGTTTATATATTCTGTGACCGAGAGTCTGTTCCAGTAGTCCATGCCGGCCCGCTTCAGCCCTCGCTCGTTGAGGATGAAGCCGAAGGGCCTGATAAGATGCAGTCCCGTGTTTGTTGCAACGCAGGTTCTGCCTATGTTTCCGGTGTTTTCCGGTATCTCGGGTTCGAGCAGTACGATATTCATGGTTTTTGTTTCCTGTTTTTGAAATGGAACTATGTTCTGATATTGATCTTTTTTTGGTATTGATCTTTTTGGTATTGTTCCTTTTTCTGTTGTTGACTGTTTTCTGATATGATACCACATAATCATCTTCTATTTTAGTCGGAATGCTGATCATCTCTTTTTCATAAACTATTAATTCAACCGAAAAAAATCTGCACTTTGTTTTTCTGCGTCGGCCCCGCGGGATTTGAAAATAATGTCAGTATCGGGGGGTTGCGTGGAGAACGGATGAGGCATTCGGGAAAGGTGGCCCCGCGGGATTTGAAAATATGGTCAGTATCGGGGGTTGCGTGGAGAACGGATGAGGCATTCGGGAAGTGTGGCCCAGCGGGATTTGAAAATATGGTCAGTATCGGGGGTTTCGAGGAGAACGGATGAGGTATTCGGGAAAGGTGGCCCCGCGGGATTTTGAAAATCCG